>JASICF010000206.1 GCA_030044775.1 Candidatus Sulfotelmatobacter sp.
GAAAAGATCAGGCCGGAAAATGCGGCGCCCATGATGTAAACGAATGCCTGTCCCGGCACCCATTTCTCGATGATGAGCGCAGTGACAATCCCGTAAGAAGAGACCAATAGAGCGAGACGCGGCGACCCTGAGGCATTCAGCTTTCCCAGCGAGGCGGGCGCCCATCCCGTGCGGCCCATCGAAAACAGAAGACGCGAGGCCACATAGAGCTTCGCATTCGCGCCCGAGAGCGCGGCTGTGAGGACAACGAAATTCATGAAGTAAGCGGCCGCCGGAATCCTGGCGAGGCGCAATACCGAAACAAAGGGACTCTCGCTGGCTCCCGCGTGGTTCCACGGCATTACGCCGACCAGAACCACGATGGCGCCGAGATACACGCTCGCGAGCATGAAGATCGTGAGTCGAGTGGCGCGGGGAATGTTCTTTGACGAGTCCGATTCGCCGGTTGTAACGGCAAGCATCTCCACGCCGCCAAAGGCATAAATCGCCCAGAAAACCGCCAGCAACGGAGCCACGTTACCTTTTGGCAAAAATCCACCGTGGGCTGTGTATTGCGCAGGCACACGGCCGGCTAAGAGTAAAGCGCTGCCGGCCAGAATGAACACCACGATCGTGGCAAACTTGATCATGGAAAACCAGAACTCAAAGCGTCCAAACGAGCCTACGTCGCGCAAGTTGACGATCAGCAGAAGCGCGGAAAAAACCAGGATCCATGCTTCTGCGGGTACGCGTGGGAGCCAGTACGCCATATACGTCGCCGAAGCCACCAGTTCGGCTCCTATGGAAAACGCGATCGCCGCCCAATACGCTGCGCGGCAAAGAAATCCCCAGTACTCGCCCAGGTAAAGTTCGCCGTAAACGCCGAACGATCCCGCGGCAGGGTGGGTGGAAGCCAGTTCTCCCAAGGCCATAGCCACGGTATAGGCGATCACGGCTGCCACAACGTAGCTGATGATCACGCCCGGTCCAGCCTCCTCTAAAGCCGCGGCGGAGCCCAGAAGAAGCCCGGTACCGATCGAACCGCCGACGGCCACCATGGTCATCTCTCCGGCGGTGAGTTGGTGGTGGAGTCCTCGTTCGGTGGATTCTTCGTGAATCGGTTCGGCGGGCAAACTGGAGACAGGCATGCGGCACGATATCAAGAATCGAGAAGCCCTTGCCAGTCAGTGGCCAACTCGTTTCCGCGAAACGGGATAGGTTTTCGCCTCTTACTGCCGCATGAGGGCGCTTGTATCTGACCGGATCAATCCATTGCAATGACTTTCGTAATAGCGGCCGGTCCTTACCAATTGCTGGGGTCTGGAGGCGGCTCCTAAAATCGGAGCAGCAGTAGTCTGCCTGAAAGCGATATGCCTGAGACGACAAAGCGCGTCGAGCGAGCCGAACTGGCCAAGCGTACCGAGCGCGCGGAAAAGCTTTTGCAAAAAGGGAAGGCAGCGGAAGCACTCGAAGAATATCTGCAACTCCTGCGCGACGACCCGGAAAACGACTCTGTGCGCCAACTCGCAGCCGATTTGTGCCTGTCGCAAAACCGTACAACGGATGCTGTGAACTTGTTGGGTGAGTTGTTCGAGCGGCAGGTGCAAAGCGGAGACGCAACCAAAGCCAGCCTTACGTACAAGAAATTGGCTCGGCACGGCAGCCCCAGTTGGGAGCAAAAATTCCGCTTTGGGCAGTTGCTTGAAGGCTCGAACAAGAAACTGGCCGTGGGCACCTACGAAGCGGCGTTGAGTGATCTGGCGAAACTGGGCGACAAAAAGAGCGCGCTGCAGGTCATGGGCAGGATTGTGGAACTGGAACCGACTCAGGCGAACTTTCAGCGGGTCGCGGAGTTGTGTTCGGAACTTGGCGAGAGTAAAGCTGCTGCCGAAGGGTTCAAGCGTGTTGCAAAGCTCGCCATGGAAAGCGGCGGAGATCCCACGCCGTGGTTTGAACGAGCCTACCAGGAAGATTCATCCGATGAAGAAATCGCGCTAGCCTACGGCAAGGGATTACTCACGCAGGGGCAAGTGGGCGCGGCAATCTTCATTCTCGAGCCGCAAGTGGCCGCGGGCAAGAATTCGCGAGAGTTCCACGAAGTTTATGCCGACGCTCTGCTCGCCGCCGGCCGCTACGCCGAAGCCGAGCCGCTGGTATGGCAATTGTTCGAGCAGAATCCGGGCCGGCTCGCCCAAGTAACCGCGCTGATCGGGCAACTCATGGACTCCGAGCAAGACGATACCGCCGTTGCTCTGGCGCGCAAACTGGGGCAGTTTCAGGCGAAGCGCGGTGAGCGCAAACAATTTCTGGTTTCGATGCAGGAGCTTCTGCCGACACGGCGTTCCAGCCCCGGAATGCTGGAATTCATGAGCGAATTGTTCAACGCGTCTAATCGCGAAGGGGACTACTGCCAGACGCTCTTGAAGCTGTTCGACGTCTACGCCGGCACGCAGAATTTTGCCAAAGCCGCGGAATGCCTGGATCGTGCCGCGGAAGTCGATCCTTATGACTCCGGCCACGCCAAGCGTCTGGAGATACTGAAGGGGAAAATCGATCCCAACAAATTCAAGGAAATATCCTCTCGATTCACTTCGACGGCTCCGAGTGCGGCTCAAAAGCAAATCGAGCATGAGGCGACGCTGGGGGCCTCGACGCTGCAGGATTTGATGCTGCAGGCGGAAATCCTGGTGCAGTATGGAATGCGCAACAAGGCGGTGGAGCGGCTGCAGAGAATCCAGGAATTGTTTCCCCGCGAAGAGGAGCGCAACGAAGATCTACAGCGCCTTTACATGTCGGCGGGGATGACGCCCAGTTATTCGACGCAAGCATCGCTGACAGGTTCGAGCGGAGCCTCGAGTTCGCCCGCCGCGCCGCCGGCTCCGGCAGCCGACCCGGCCGCGGAGATGCGCAACGTCACGCGCGTAGCGGAAATCACGCGCAAGCTTTATCACCAGGGAACGGCCCCGGCGGTGCTGACCACCGCGGTCAACGAGATCGGAGCACATTGGGAAGTTTCGCGCTGCGTAGCCATGATGCGGACGCGAGGTTCGGCACCCACCGCAATCGAGGAGTTTTGCGGCAAGGGAATACAAGCAGCAGATGAGTCGATGCTGAAGCAGTTGATGATCGCGCTGCACGATGCGACGAACGAAGAACCCCTCATCATCAACGATACGCAGCGAGCAGCGGAAGTGCAGAGCGTAAGCGAGCAGGTTAGCAGTCTGCGTATCGCATCTGCACTGGTTTTGCCGCTAGGTGATGGCAAAGACTCCGTCGGGGTGCTCGCGCTGTTGTACAACCGGCCAAAAATCTGGCCGCAAGCGGACGCAGTGGTTTTGAAAACTCTGGCCGATCAGATGGTGATCGCGCTCAACAATGCCGGCCTGCGCCGCCTGGTGAAAAACCTCTCGGTGACGGAGGAAAAATCCGGGCTGCTCAAGCGCAGTTCCTATCTCGATCTCTTGCTTGCCGAAAGTAAGCGTGCCGCGCAGAACTCGGCGGCGCTTTCGATCCT
>JASICF010000207.1 GCA_030044775.1 Candidatus Sulfotelmatobacter sp.
GTCCAGGATGCGGTGCAAACGGCTGTGGGAGGGACGGCACTGACCCAGGTGCTGAGGGGCGAAGAAGTTTACAACCTGACGCTGCGCTATCTGCCGCAGTACCGCGACACGGAAGAGGCAATTCGCAGTATTCGGCTGCTCTCGCCCACTGGCGAGCGCGTTTCACTGGCCCAACTCTGCGATATCCGCGAAGCGGACGAAGGATCGGAAATCTATCGCGAGAACAACCAACGCTATGTGGCCATCAAGTACAGCGTTCGCGGCCGGGCGCTGGGGGATGCTGTGAGAGAAGCAATAACAAAAGTAGATACGCAGGTGAAGCTGCCGCGGGGCTACCGCATCGGCTGGGAGGGTGAATACCAGAGCGAGGTGCGGGCCGAGAAGCGCATGGCCATCATTGTGCCCATTACCGTATTAATCATCTTTATCATCCTGTATTCGATGTACCGGTCGTTTAAGTGGGCGCTGTTGATCCTCGTCACAGTGGCCATGGCGCGCATTGGGGGCCTGCTCGCATTGCTGATTACTGGCACGAATTTCAGCGTGTCTTCGGGAGTGGGATTCCTGGCGCTGTTCGGGGTCTCCGTGCAGACGGGGGTGATCATGCTGGAGTACATCAATCAACTGCGGGCGCGGCGCTTCAGCATCGAGGATGCGGCGGTGGAGGGTGCGGTGCTCAGGCTGCGTCCGATTATGATGACCATGCTGGTGGCAACGCTTGGATTGTTGCCTGCGGCGGTTTCCCATGCGATTGGTTCGGACTCGCAACGGCCCTTCGCGATCGTGATTGTGGGCGGATTGATCTCAGATCTGGTGATGAGCATCTTCTTATTGCCGACACTTTATGTGTGGGTCGCGGGAGAGCGCGATGTGCTGCCGGCCGCCGAGGAAAGTTTTGACGTAGGCGAGCATGTGGATTAATTGGGCTTGCGCGCGGGGATCCTTGGAGGATGAGATCCTTCGCTTCGGCTGAAGAACGCCTGCGCTCAGGATGATACCGGCGTTGGGGGTTCAGAGCGGTTACTCTCTGCGCAAAAATTACGGCGCTAAACCCTCGGCAGTAGATCCTCATTCCATTTTTCGATGTTCATATTTTGGATGTTCATGGGAGCTTTGCTTTGGAGCAGAGCGGCGAAGGCCTCGAGTGCTTTGCGGGCGTCGCCGATCGGGTAATAGAATGCCTCCCAGTTGTCGCTATCCTCGCCATCGTGATTGGGAAGGACGTAGTCGAAGCGCCAGGCATCCTGCAATTCGGGATAGGCGTCGGCGGCGCGTTTCTCGATATCTTCCAAATCTTTCAGCGACGGGTTCGGCTTCTGCCGCGCCGTGCGGCGCAGGAGCTTGCGGCGCTGAATGTCAGTAAGAAGATCCTGGAGAGAAATATTTCGCTCCGGCGCTTTGAAATAGACGATTTCTTCTTTTGAGAGCGGCGAGAGAAAAACGCTGAGCTTGGGAACTCCTGCCAGGCGAGGATGCATGAGCAGGGTGCGGCCGACGGTAGAATTTCCTTCGTAGAAAGCGTCGCCTCGTTCCAAAAGAGGTTCGAGTTCCTGAATGTCGAGCGCCTGCAGATCGTGGTGAACGGGGAGCACGGCATAACGTGGGTCAGTTCGCAGAGCCTCAAGCTGCGCGCGCGCGCGGAAATGATAATCTTTGCCGTCGATTTCCCCGGGACGGGGAGAGCGGCTGTTGATCATGACAAGTTTCTGTAAACGAGCGCGCACTTCAGGGTAAAACTTGGCGAGGGCTTTATAGAGCGGAGTCTTGCCCACACACGAAGGACCGATGAGAAGGACGAGACGGTTTGAGGCCGAACTGGAGCCTTTGGGATTGCGACGCGATGGCGGTGACTGCGCGGAGCGTGGCATGTTTTATTCGTCCTAGAAGTTTACGGTAAAAATTAAGGCGGCGTCGGGAGTTGATGGGAATTCCGGGACATATGGCCGATGAGATCAACTATCTGTCAAATCCTGAACCGCCTTTCACACGAGTTATACTGCCGTGGTTGTTAAGAGCGAGCTATGCTCGCGCTCACGATGACTGGCGCATGCGTCGCGAAAGGAGCCGCCGTGTACAGACAATCCCGCGCAGTTTGGGCTGTTGTTGCCTTCTTCCTTCTTTCTGTTTTCTCCATGGCAGAAGATCTCGCTAATCACCTTGAAGCTGTGGATGTTTTCGGCGTTCAAGTCGCTTCCGATCCTCAAATCTCTCCCGATGGCAAGCGCGTCGTATATGTTCGGCAGTCCGCCGACGTTTCCACCGATCACCGTATCTCGAATTTATGGATTGTTAACTTCGACGGCTCCGAGCATCGTCCTCTCACTACGGGTACCTATAGTGACGCCTCGCCACGCTGGTCTCCGGACGGCACGCGCCTGGCGTACATCTCCGACCGCGATGGAAAACCGCAACTCTACATTCGCTGGATGGATTCGGGCGAAACCGCCAGGCTGACCGATCTCGAAAATCCTCCCTCGGACATCTGTTGGTCGCCCGATGGCAAGCAACTCGCCTTCACTTCGCTGGTTTCAGCTACGCCGCCGAAGATTGCGACACTCCCCGCACCTCCCGAAGGAGCGAAGTGGGCCGAACCGCCAAAGGTTTACGAAGATCTGATTTACCGCTTCAACGGTCCCGGCTATCTGAAAGCCGCCTATTCGCAGGTATTCGTTGTGGCTGCCGACGGAGGCGCGCCGCGCCAGCTCACTTCGGGAAATTTTCCGCACGGACGATCGGAGATGGGCGGCTCGGCTCCTATCTGGGCTCCAGAAGGAAAATCCCTTATCGTTTCAATGAACGGCACAACGAACTTCGAGTACGAGCCGCTCCACACCGAACTGTTCGAGATCAACGTCAATGACGGCTCTCTCCAACAACTCACTCACCGCAACGGCCCAAATGAATCTCCCGATATCTCCCCCGATGGAAAATTCATCGCTTACGCCGGGTTCGACGATCGCTATCAGGGCCACCAGACCACCTACCTCTACGTGGCCAACCGCGACGGCAGCAATGCTCATTCCATCACTTCCAAATTAGATCGAGACGCAGACGGGCCGCGCTGGGCGGCTGACGGCAAGGGCATATTCTTCACCTATGCCGACCAGGGCGATACCAAGCTCGCCTATCTTCCGATTGCAGCAGGCGGTTCGCCAAAGGTTGTCGCCGATCATCTCAACGCAGGCGGTAACTTTACGGTCTCGAAGAGCGGCGCTTATGCCCTGCAATACGAGACGCCTTCCGATCCAGGCGACGTTGCCGTCGCCAGCCTTTCTAATTCCAAGCTCAATGTCCTTACCTCTCTCAATCGCGAACTCTTTACGGCCAAGAAACTCGGCAAGGTCGAGGAACTGTGGTTCGAATCTTCGTTCGACAAGCGCAAGATCGAAGGATGGATCATCAAGCCGCCCGACTTCGATCCGTCAAAGAAGTATCCGCTGGCTCTTTTAATTCATGGCGGACCTTTTTCGAACTACGGCGACCGTTTCATGCTGAACGCACAGATTATGGCTGCCAAGGGCTACGTCGTGCTCTACACCAACCCGCGCGGCAGCACCAGTTATGGTGAGGAATTCGCCAATCTCATCCACCACGCCTATCCCGGTGACGATTTCTACGACCTTAACTCGGGAGTGGACGCCATTCTAGCCAAGGGCTACATCGATCCCGAAAATCTGTTCGTTGTCGGCGGCTCGGGCGGTGGTGTGCTGACCTGCTGGATGATCGGTCGCACCGATCGTTTCCGAGCTGCCGCCAGCCTCTTTCCGGTCATTAACTGGTACAGCTGGGTTCTCACTTCGGACCTTCCTTCTTTCAGCACGCTCTACTGGTTTACCGGCAATCCCTGGGATCACGCCGAGGAATACATGAAACGATCGGTTATCTCTCTGGTGAAAAACGTCAAGACGCCTACTCTTCTTATGACCGGCGAGGAGGACTTCCGCACACCCATCTCGGAAGCAGAGCAATACTATGCTGCGCTCAAGTTGCTCAAAGTCGAATCGGCCCTTGTCCGCTTTCCCGGCGAACCCCACGGTTTGAGCCGCCGCCCGAGCCACCAGGTCGCTGCGAGCGTTTACGTCTTGAACTGGTTCGACTCCCACCGCAAGAAACCTTAACTCGGTTCGCTTGCGCAGACTCCTGTCTCCGGGGGCTGCCGGGTTTTTTATATGGGGCGATCATGGTCGTCTGAATCAAGATCGTCTGAATCTCCATGGCGGGACGAGCCGGCAAAGCCCGGCCTGGCCTTGATTGCAATATCGACGAGAGGAACAACCAGGAAAGAAAGGTGCTGGAGGGAGCAAAAATTAAGAGTTCCGAGGTGGTGTTGGATCCGTTCGTCTCGGCCAGTAGCTCGCGTTAGACCCTTGCCGACCTGCTACGGAGCTTCCCTTGCGGGGTGCCGCGCGCGATCTGTGCTCGGGCTCCGGGCTTACCGCCAACCGGAAAAACCTACCCAACGCCTCGGAACTCTATCCTGCCTTCGACTGGGTTTCCCGTTCTGCTCGACCAGCGCTTTGCTATAGACCCTTGCTCGCCTTCTCCCGATCACTTTGCAGTGCGAGAGCGACTTAGCTCGAGCCCCGGACGCCGCGCCAACCGGTAAAACTTAAGAAACTGTCAAAGAACGAGTATCTTTTTACTCCTTCTATTATTAGAGTCAATAAAAATGGTGCGATTTTATCTGGCGTGTTTTCAAGCGAGTGCAGCGCGTTCACAGGCGGGTGACAGGAATTGGTGCAGGAGTGGAGGTTGGGTTCCGGCGGCTCGCCCCGCGAGGCGAATTTCGCAAGCAGAAAAAATCGCGGGAGATTGCCAACGGCGGCAAGCGAGCAACCCGGCACAGTGTGGATATCGCGCGAAAGCCGCGCTGGACAATGGTTTTGCGTGACCGCGCAGCCTCAGCCACGGCGGCAAGAGGCTCGGCAGGCTGTTGGGTCCGTCGCGAGCGTTTTTATCGGAGGGCGAGGAGAGCTTGGCCTGAGCACGCCCGCTTCGCCTGGAGAACGGCTGCGCTCCGGATGACGCAATCGAAGATCAATGAGCTGAAAGTTCAAGATGAGCTACTACTTTGAGGCCGGAATCGCTTGACAATGCAGTTTTCTCTGCTAAAGTGCGAGAAAAGCGGATGAACCTTAATATTCCGCTCCAAGGTGCTTAGGATATGAAGAATGTGTATGAGGTGTTGCGGCAGAAAGAAATGGAGTTAACCCGGCTGGAAAAAGAAGTGGAAGCACTGCGGCTGGTGGCACCCTTGCTCTCCGAAGAAAAAGAGATGAACGCAGAAGTAAGCAAGACAGCGCTGCCGACGGCGGTGAATGGACCGCAGGCGCCGATACGGATTCCCTCGCCTCCGGTCGTGCCGGCGGCGCAGCCGGTGCGCGCAGCCGGCTGGGATGAAGCGGCGAAGCGCTGGCCGTAGGACCTTATTCGCGGTTGAGAGTGGAAAGATGGTCGCGCGATTCGCGCTCCCTGCCAGCCCGGGACCGTCCCGGGCTGTGGTGTTTTTGGCAGGCTTTGCTTCTGTTTCCGTTATCCGTTGAGAATCTGCCGCAGCGCGCCGAGAAATCGATCGACTTCCTCGATGGCGTTGTAATGCGCAAGTCCGATGCGCAGGAATCCTCCGGTATTTTCCACCCCGAGATGCTCGGTTAAGTTGAGCGCGTAATAATTTCCATCCCAGGTAAAGAAGCCAAGTTCGCCGAGTTTGGTGGCGAGGGCGAGGGGTGATGTGTCTTTCGTCTGATTCCGGTCGCGGATGGCGAGCGTGGGGCAGCGCCAATCGAAGGCGGAGGGATCGGTGATGCCGTAGATCTTGATTTGCTGGATCTGCGCGAGCCCGGAGATGAGCCGGGACATCAATGCGTGTTCGTGGCGATGAATGAGTTCGAAGGCAGAGATGATCGCGGCGCGGCGCGATCCCACGTCTCGCAACTTCGGCGAGACATGGGGCACCCCAGTTTCGGACGATCGAGCTTCGCTGGACGGACGGCCGAGGCGGCCGTCCCTACACGATTCGCTTTGCGCGCCGAGTTCGGCGATGTAATTCACGCATTCGGTGATGCCGGCGATGCACTCATGATTGAGCGTGCCCCACTCCCAACGGAAAGGGACGGCTTCGGTGAGCGGGCGAACTTTGTACGGGCGCAGGCGCGTAAGGTGCTCGCGCTTGCCGAAAAGAACTCCCATGTGCGGGCCGAAAAATTTGTAGGTCGAGCAGACGAGGAAGTCGCAGTTGAGATCTTGTACGTCGATGAGGCCATGCGGGGCGTAGTGGACAGCGTCAACGTAAGCGAGCGCGCCGACGGAATGCGCGAGGCGAACGATTTCTTTCACTGGATTAATCGTGCCGACGGCGTTCGAAGCGTAGCCAATGGCGACGAGTTTGGTTTTTGAATTCAGCTTCGCAGCCAGGTCTTCGACATCAAGCGTGCAATCTTCTCTGTGAATTTCGGCCCATCGAATGGTTATGCCTTTTTCTTTTCCTTGCTCGGCGAGCGCGAGCCAGGGAGAGACGTTGGCATCGTGATCGAG
>JASICF010000208.1 GCA_030044775.1 Candidatus Sulfotelmatobacter sp.
ATGTCGATCTTGATTCGGTAGACAAGGGTTACGCGTTCTTTGTAGGTTTGCACACTCTTGGGTGTGAACTCGGCGCTCGAGGCTATGAATGAAATCCGCCCGTGGTACTGCTTGCCCGGGTACGTGTCGGTGGTGAGGGTTGCTTCCTGACCCCAGTGGACGCGGCCAAGGTCGGTTTCGGCGATATACGCACGCAGCCAGATGTGATCGAGATCGGCGAGGGTAACTACCGGAGTACCGGGAATAACCACCTCTCCGAGTTCGGCCTCGCGCACCGTGATCACCCCGGCGGAGGGGGCACGGAGGGTTGTGTAGTCCAGGTTGACTCGCGATAGACCGAGGTCGGCATCGGCTTGCTTGAGGTTGGCGCGGGCAATGGCTAAATCTTCTTTGCGGGTGCCTTCGACGGCTTCGTTGTAACGCTGCTGCGCGGCGCGAAATGTCGCTTCAGCACGCTTCAGAGCGGTGTCGGCGAGATCACGGTCCTGGGCGGAAACTTCATCTTTGCTGAAAAGCCGATGGGCACGATCGTTTTCGATCTTCTTTTCATCGAGCTCGGCTTGCGCGTTGAGCATGGTTTGCCGCAGCGCACCCACTTCCTGCTCGCGGGTTCCAGCGAGCAGGAGCGCGAGGTTGGATTTACGCACGTTAACGGCGGCTTCCCCCATCAGGACCTTTTGTTGGTAGTCGGCATCGTCGAGTCGCGCAAGCAAGGCACCCGCCTTGACCGACTGGCCTTCCTCGACGGGCAGATCGACGATGCGTCCTGGCACTTTGAAGCTGACCAGGCTCTCATGCGCTTCGATGTTGCCAGAGAGCGTGACCTGATTTTGTGGCTCTGTTTTCCGGGTAAGACGAGGATAAAGATACAAGCCAGCCGCGATTGCCGCGACGAACAGGATCAAGATTGGTAGACGTCGTTTCATGTGGGTTCAACCCTTTCGGGCGCGAACACACTTCGTCGCCCGGTCGACAGATCCTTTACGAACTTTGCAGTTACTGTCCAATATCTTTCGTGTCTGCCAAGGCTGCAGCGAGCAGAAACTTCGCGCCGACATGGCTGGAGACGGCGAGAATGTAATTCTCCTGAGCGCGCGCGAGTTGGTCCTGGGCTGTCACCACTTCAACGTTATTCGTGGCGCCCGACTGGAAACGATCCTGCGTGAGTTCGAGTTCACGCCGCGCGAGATCTTGCCCTTCCTGGGCGACACTTACCTGCTCGGCAGCGGATTGAAGATTCAGCAGCGCCTCACGAACGTCCTCTTCAATGCCGCGCCGCAGATCGGCGATCTGATAATCGACGCGTTTCAGCTTGCTGGCCAGTTCCTGTGCCTCGCCGCTGACATCGCGTTCAAACAAGGTAAAGTCGATCTGGCCTTGAACGATGCCTATGCTATGAAAGTCCCCCGGGTCGCGCGCCAGCTCGCCATAGCTCCCGAAAACGCTGAACTTCGGATAGTAGCGAGCACGGTTGGCGCGTTGTTGCAGAACTACAGACTGGCGCTGGCTGGCGAGCGCTAAATAGTCAGGGCGCGCAAGAAGCGCCATGGGCACAAGGGCCTCGGGCGGGTAGTCAGGCAAGGGAACGTAGCGGAGCGGGTCGGCGAGTTCCAAAGGGGTGGCCGGACTCATTCCCAAATTGCGGGCGAGAGCGAGCAGCGACTGTTTGTATTGATTCTGTGCGACCAGCAAAGCCTGCTTGTCGTTTGCCAGCTGGACCTGCGCACGCAGTACATCCACGCCGGTCGCGGTTCCGGCGTCATGCTTATCTTTCGCCAGTTTGTACAGGGCATCCGACTCGGTAACCCGCGATTGGGCAGCATCGATGCGCGAAGCGTCGGACTGGCCTTTCAGATAGAGGTCGGCAACGGCGAGAATAACGAGGTCACACTCACCCTGATAGTCGAGTTTGCCGGCCTCGACGGCGCGTTGGCTGGCTTTCCATTCACGGTAAGTCTGGAGATTAATGACGCTCTGCTCGGCCACAAAGTGAGCATCGTAATTGGAAAACGGCCCGGTAGTTTGAGGCAAGGCTACTGTCGCAATCCCCGTCAGACCGAATTGATCCAGGGAAAGCTTCGTCAAGTTTGAGTAGATTTGTCCCTGCACGTGCGGATAGAGAGCAAGCGACTTGAGGCGCGCGCTGGTGCCCTCGCCCTCCTCAACTTGGGTGTAAGCGACGAGCACGTTGACGTTGTGCTCCAATCCTCGTTGAACTGCTTCACGTAAAGTCAGGCGGTAGGGCGCTGGGGACTGAGCAGCGCCGATCGCCGGGCTAAGCAGGCCAGCCAGTGACAGCATGACAATAGTTCGGAAATTCCGTTTCATCGCTTTTGCTCTTGATCGGAGACGGCAACTGCCCTCCAAAAGTGTTGAAAGCTTTCTTCGGCCCAGGTTTCGAGTGCAGGCTGACCCTCAAGCGACCACAGCAGAAGAGTTCCCACAAACGCTTGCTGCACCTGAAGAGCAACCTTCTCTTTCTTGAGACGAAAGTCGATCTCTCCTCGTTTTTGTCCCGCCGCTATGATTTGGGTCAGCATCCGGCGGCCATCGGCGGCCATGTTGCGAGCCATATGACGTCGGACGCCCTCGCTCGCCAGAAAGGAGGAAAGCAGAGCACGGGCGAGGTCGGGGCTGCGCCCAGGTTCCTCTGCGGAGCGAAGAAATAAGTGATGCAACACCCAGCAGATCGTCTGTTCGCCGGATTGGGCCAAAGTGAGAGCTTCTTTCACCTTATCGGACTGGATTTCGGCCATCACGCCCAACAGGTGGTCCTTGCTTTCGAAATAGTTGAAGAATGTGCCTTTGCCCACGTCCGCCGCCTCGGTAATATCTTCCACGGTGACGTTCGGGTAGCCGCGCTCGGCGAAGAGCTGAAGCGCGCAATGAAACAGTCGCACCCGAGTTTCGGCGGCGCGGCGCTCGCGGCGTCCCATGCGCCGGACGCGCGGCAGATTCTCCGAGGCGAGAGCTTCCACGAGCGCGGAGGGGCTGGAATGGCGACTTTTATTCATAATTGACCCACGCCCATATACGACTGGTAGTCGTAACTATTGCCCGCGAGCCGCCAATTGTCAAGATGCGGGGATTCCAAATTCAGAGCTAACTTACGTATCGGCACTATACAAGGGCAGGCGTATCACCGTTTTGTGAATGGAGCCGACGAGCGGACTTGAACCGCTGACCTGCCGATTACGAATTCTGTGCAGGAACGGCACACACCGTAACCCCTTGTCTTTTCATTAGTGCTCACTCATGCCAGAGCACGCAATGTTACCTCAGTAGGCAGTTTCAGGGCATCTTACGGGGCAGCGAAAAAATGGTTTACCCAGCCATTCGGACCCAGAGACGCCCATTGCAGACAGGGCACGGTTCGAACTCCGAACCTATTACCAAATCTTCGCGAGTAGCTATTCCGTTCGCGTAGAAGCAATTCACGCACAGATACCCTCGCGTTTCGGGAACTTTGTCGTCTCCAACGGTGTAAGAATTTGGTCGCCCAAAATAACGCGTCACGGCTCGCTGCAAGGCTCGAACTTTTTCGTCCTTCAGCCTGAAGTGATGATCCGCGTCCAGTTTCTTGATATAGCTCTTATGCACAGCTTGCATTCGTTCAAGGTCAGCAAACGAATCAACACCAAAAGTCGGCTGACGCGGCTTGAGGTAAAATGACGAAAATATCGAACCTGTTTTCAGTCGGTTCAAGTACTCGGGATTCGTAGCGATTGCAGGGAAAATAGGCGCGATCTGAATGAAGTCCTTGTCCTGCACGTCACAAGTCTGG
>JASICF010000209.1 GCA_030044775.1 Candidatus Sulfotelmatobacter sp.
CATCCGCGCTGTGGGGAGCAGATCTGATGTATCAGCTTGCGTCGCAAGGAGGAGCGGGAATCAACTTTCATGGCGGGGGCTACGGATGGTACACGCCGATTGCCGGCGCTCCCGAGCATGGCTTCCTCGCGCGTCCTCTTTATTACGGCATGTTGCTTTTCGCGGAAGCTGGCGCGGGACAGTTGATTGAGGTGCAGCTCGACCCTCCCGATGATGCGCCGCTAATCACCGCTTATGCGTTGCGAAGCGATGGCGGCAGCATCAAAGCAGTGATTTTCAATAAGAACCTTGACCGCCGCGTTCAACTCGGCGTGAATGCACAAGCAGAGTACGCGAGCGTGCTGCGGCTGCACGCCCCGCGCATCGACGATACCACTGACGTGACCCTGGGCGGGGCACCTGTCGGAGCCAATGGAAGTTGGTCGGCAGCCTTGATCGAAAAACTACGGGCACAAGACGGCGTGGTCACACTCGAGTTGCCTTCTGCGAGTGCCGCCCTGCTTGCGTTTGAAAGCTAGCGCACCAAATATTCACGCGGTTTTCGGCAAGCGAAATTGGCCGGGCTTGTAATCGCCCGGAACAATCCTGGCGGCGATGTTGAGGCGGTTCCAGCCATTGATGGCCACGACAGCGAGCGTGAGATCCGCCAGTTCCTTTTCGCTGAAGTGTTGACGCACGTTCTCATAAACCTCATCGGGCACGCGGCCGTCGGCAACAAGCGTGACGGCTTCCGTCCAGGCGAGCGCGGCACGTTCGCGATCGGTATAGTAAGGACATTCGCGCCAGGCTTCCAGCGAATAGAGCCGCTGCTCGGTCTCGCCGGCTGCACGCAGGTCTTTCGAGTGCATGTCGAGACAATAGGCGCATCCGTTGATCTGCGATGCGCGAAAGTGCACCAGATTTATGAGGGATTCTTCCAAACCGCATTCCTGAAGATATTCGCCTAACCCGAGCATCGCCTTGAATACTCCGGGCGCCGATTTGACGTAGTTGAAACGCGCTTCCATAAATCCTCCTCGCTTAAGCCTTTCGATGTTTATGGGCTCTACGAGATTCGGCCGAGCCCATCTGAGGTCATCTCGCCACGAAAAAGCCTGCCCTAAGGCTCCGACCAACATGCTTCGGCCAACATGCCATTCGGTAACTCCCAGCCGAGACGTGAACAGTTTCACTGATTCCCTACGTCGTAATGCCGAACCTGGGGCTTTAACTCTTCTTTCGGAAAGTACACCTCGTCGTCAGGGTAATAAACGGCGCGTTCAGGCTCAGACCCCGCGAAGCGACGTACGGCCTGCATATCTTCCCAAAGAGTGATCAGAACATATTCGGTTTCGTCTCCGAATTCGCGCGTCAGGACAAGGACGTCCTTAAATCCTTCGGTTGCCTTATATTCTTTGAGACCCGTCTCCTGCAGATACTTAAAGTACGGCTTCCCCATTCCCGGCCGTGTACGGCCCTGCCATATTCTTGCGATCATGTGCACTATCTCCCCTTATGGGACCTGACTCCTTGCGAGCAAACGGTCACCTGTACCCCGAAAATGCGCCGTTGAGGATTTTAGAGTTCACTGCTTTCTCCACGAACGAAAACGTGGCTTGGCCGCGCATCTCCTCAGCCGCAGCCAGAAAGGCGCCGAGGCTTGCGCGAGAAAGCGCGCTGCCGACGCTGACTCGCTTGACTCCCATCTCCGAAAGAGTTGCCAAGCTCAGACGCAGTCCCTGCATTCCGACTAGAACGTTAACTGGGCGACTCACGGAATCCACAACTGCCGCGATATCTTCGCGAGTGACTAATCCTGGCGCATAAAGCACATCGGCACCCGCCTCTTGGTACGCCTGCAAGCGCCGGATCGTGTCGGATAGGTCGGGCCCACCCACCAGATAGTTTTCAGCACGCGCGGTGAGGGTAAACGGAAAAGAAAGTTTGCCAGCTTCCTCGGCTGCAGCGTGGACCCTTTCGACCGCGTGTGAAAATTCATATATCGTGGATTCGCTGTTGCGGGACATGTCTTCGATCGAGCAACCGACGGCTCCTGCCTGCGCCGCAAGTCTCACCGTTTCAGCCACCGCCTCGGGCGAGTCTCCGAAACCATTCTCCAGGTCCGCACTAACGGGCAAATCGCAGGCCGATGCGAGCACCGAGACATGATCCATCATTTGATCACGGTCAACGGCATGATCGGGACGCCCTACGGAAAAGGCGTAGCCAGCGCTGGTTGTAGCAAGTGCCTGAAACCCCATATAAGCCAGCAACCGGGCCGTACCGATGTCCCACGGGTTGGGTATGATGAATGCACCGGGTCCTTGATGAAGTTTTTGAAATCGTCGTGCCTTCTCATTCTGGGACAACATATTGACTCCACATTTCCTTGGACTGCACACCCTTTGCACGGCACTCAGTACCGCATTTGAGACTCTTAAAACTTGCACTCGTCATCGTCGCGCTGGCAGTTGGGTGCGGTAGCAGTCATAGCTAACACTTTCGATGCGCAGCGTGGCGTGGCCGATCTATAAAGAGTCGGCAGGCGAGGATTGGGCCGATATTCTACCGCCGAAGAGAATAAGCGACGATGCACGCATAGCCATCTGATTTTCGGGAGACGCTCTCATCCGGTGGCGAGTAAACATCGAGTTCGATTGACATTCGGCTTGAGAAGGATGTGATCTCCGACCCGCGTGACTTTGAAAAGGGACTATTCACTTTGTTTGACTACGCGTCCGTTAAGAGGTTGAAGCGGACGTGCGTCGTTTGGATAGAGCTTCGCGAATGCATCGATTTGTTC
>JASICF010000210.1 GCA_030044775.1 Candidatus Sulfotelmatobacter sp.
CAAGATCGCCGCGGCCCACCCCGGCAATCTTTTCCTGAAGCTCGACCATCGGCCGCTGCACAAACCACGCAAGCACAAAAATCAGTACCGCACAGATCGCGATCGCTCCCGCTCCTGCGACCACCAGCACTGCGTGCCGCTCCGGATCGCGAAACGAAACCGTAGCCAGCACAAACAGCATCAGCCCGGCCAGCAACACCAGCGCAACCGGTGCGACCGCTTTCAGTTGCCAGTTCACGCCAATCGAGCCCAGCTTGGTCTCTGCCGCTGCGTTTTCGCTGCCGGCGGATTCCTTGCTCGCTGCTTCTCTGGCTGACGAAGTATCGGGCTCACTCGTGTTCACGTCCGACTCCGATCGAGTTTCAATAACATCAGGCATATGCGTGCAAACCGGGGAGCAAATAGGTCACCCCGAAGAACGTAAACATCACTACCGCAAAGCCGAGAATCGCGAAATACGCCGCCCGGCGTCCGCGCCATCCCCGGGTAATGCGCATATGAAGGTAGCCGGCGTATACCAGCCAGGTAATCGCCGCCCAGGTCTCTTTTGGATCCCAGCTCCAATAGGAGCCCCAGGTGCGATTCGCCCAGTACGCGCCGGCCGCGATCATCAGGGTGAGCAGGGGGAAGGCAATGGCAATCGTCTTGTAGATAATGCGGTCCAGTTCGTCCGCGCTGGGCAGCATGCGTTCCAGATCGGTGCGCCGCCACAGCAGCAACAGATACAAAAGCGATACGAAGATTCCGCCCACGAGACCGGATAGGATGAATGGACTCGCCGCCAAGCTCGTGGGAAATTGTCCGTCGGCATCAAGCGAAAAATAATGGCCGTCTCGTACTCGCACAATGAAGAAAACCAGCGCCAGCGTCTGGAGCAGAATGCTCAGGAACACGGCTCGGTTCGCCAGATCGAGGTGAGCCTCGTTATTGGTTTTCCGCCACAGGATATAAAACACCAGCGGCACGGAAACCGCCGCCAGCACCAACAGCAATAGCCAGCCGAGATCGGGAATCACTACGAAAAGACGCACGCCTTTAGCGATGAAAATTTCCGATTTCTCTTCCGGATTCCACGCCGCCACGCTGAGTCCGCCCCACTTTTCAAAACGGGTTAACGTTGCGATATAAGTTGCAATCGTAAATATGCTGGTTGCCGCCAGAAAAGTTTCGGTCTTCATCTTGTCCTGAATGAGGAACATCATGGCAAGCGCGAAACTCAAGGCGCATGCCGCGTAAGCCAGCATCGCCAGAGTGACATGAACATGCAGCCACGTTGACTGCAGCGCGGGAACCAATGGCCGCACATCGGTTCGCAGCAACTGCATCAGCACCACGCCCACAATTGCAACTGGCATCGTGACCGTGCCTATAACTTTTACTTTGAATTTCTTCTCGGCGATAAGCGTCAGCGCCGCCAGTGTCCAGACGAAGCTCAGCAGCATTTCGTAGATGCTGGCAAACGGCGGATGCCCCGCCTCATACCAGCGATGCGCCACCGCTCCGGTGTTGGCCAGCAATCCCGCCCAGGTCGCCAGCGAAGCGAAGCGAACGTAATTGGGCGTGCCGGTGATCCCGAATCCCAAATAGAGCGTGGCTGCGCCGAAATAAAAAATCAGTGTTGCGTAAAGCAAGTTGGATTCGTTCAGCAGGTTGCCGCTCTTCACCACGTTGAGAAATGCCATGAACAGCAGGAACGCCACTCCCAATCCCACCATGACGACCAGCGTCATGCCAGTGGCGGCTGCGGGTTGCTGTTCGACTCGTGCACGTGCCATAAAGCTCCTCCGTACCTATTTTTCGGTGAGCGCAGCCACAGACGTCTGAGAAATTTCGGGCTGCGAAGGTTTCAATTCCCATTCGATCTGCTTCACCACGTCGCTGAAGCGCTGCTCAAAAACATCTTTGTTCTTGTTGGCCGCTCCGCCGATCCAGAGCTGCAACTGCCCGCGCGCATCCCGCACCGGAACGACCCAGATGCGGCTGTGAACCAGGTAAAAGACGACCACCAGGCCGAGGCCCATCAGCAGCACGCCAGCCCAAACGCCCCATTGTCCCGGTTCGTGCGAAACTTCCAGGCCGGTGAAATACGCCATCTGCACATCTTTGCCTTGAAAATCGTAGGGCGATAACGCATTCTGCTCGATGCCCGGAATGGCCGGCAGCCAGTAATTGATCGCTTGTCCGGATTTCTTCGATTCCACTACCAGGCGCGCGGCAGGATTTTCCAGATCGTTCGAGCGGGCATAGACCTGCCCGTCGCCGACTACGTAGTCGGGAATAAATTCCGCCAGACGAACCGTGGTATCTGGATCGAGCGCCGCAGTTTCGTTCAAACCCAGAGTGATGTCTTTCGGATTCATGCTCTGCCGCGACGTCGCGGTGAGAACCAGTTTGTCGACCTTGCCGGTCTTCCCGTAGCTGGCCTGATAGAAGCGGACGCCGCCATAAACCAGCGGCTCGTTCACCACGATCTGCTTATGCAGAACTTCGCGGCCGCCTTTCAGAACCGTTAGGTTCGACCACCATTTCTTCGGTGTTCCATCGGCGTAGTTTTCTTGTCCCGCGCCATCGCAACGCACAGCAAACGGCAAGAAGTGCTTTGGACCGTTCTGCGCCTGCACCTCGCTCGATTGTTCTCCGCGAGTGAGGCTCAGAAACGCCCGCCAACCGAACTCGGCATCAATGATGCCGCCAAGAAAAATCAGCAGCAGGCTGGCGTGCACGATGTACACCGCCATTTCCGAAATGCGATTGCGTTCGCCGAACAGGCTGAAGCTGTTCTCGCGCACGATCCGCTCGGGATGAAATCCTTTCTTGGCGAGCACCCGTTCCGCAGCGCTCAACGCTGTTTCTTCATCCTTGATCGCGATCAGCTTGTGCGTGGGCAGGGCCTTGCGAAACGCTTCATCGGGACTCTTGTACGGCCGGGCATAAAACCTCCAGGCATTCGGAAAGCGCTGAATCGAAGCCGCAACAATGCTCAGGCTGACCAGGCTCAGCAACAACACAAACCACCACGCGTGAAAAACGTCGGTCAGGCCGAGACCATCCAGGAGGCGCAGGACTTGCGGCGAATATGCTCGTTGAATCTCGTCAGGGTCGGTTGCGGGGCGCTGCAGAATCAACGTCCCGGCGGCCGCCAGAATCACGGTCAGGATCAGCAGAATAACGCCGGTCTTGATCGCGCCCAGGGTTTGCCAGATTTTTCGAGGTAAAGGTATGGCCATTTCTTTCCCCTTCTATTAGAAAGAAAAAAGCAAATGCCGCACCACTCCCGGGAATTTGTAAAGTTATTGATAATAAACGACTAATCGTTTTTCAGCTGTTCAAGGGCGGCTTCGGTGTGAGCCATATCACACAGCCGCTTAGAGTTACGCAGGAATTTCGCGCAGGGAAGGGGCGTAAATCGAGTCGCGCAAGGCCGAGAGACAAGAAACGGGTCGCCGGAAACGACGATTCCGGCGACCCGTCAGATCAATCTAGGTCAATCCCTTATTGCTGTTTGCTGCTGACTTTCTCCTTTTTCGACGCCATTTCCACGCCACCTTCCTTGGTCGGGCCGTTGCGGTCAACCAGCCGCGCGAAGTCGGCGCTCTTTACCGGATAAGTAACCGTCGACTCCTTGCCCGCCGGCGTCACATTCACATCGACGCGGCGGTTATAGGCGTAAACAATGGTTGTAAATCTTGCCTGCAAGGTTTTTTGTTCTTCCGGGCTGAGATCCGAAGTCTGTCCGATCAGCTCCTTTACTTGAGCAGCCGTCAGGTTTTTCTCTTTCCCAAACGCCTGGGTTTCGATGTTCGCTTCCGGAACCCCTTGCTGCACCAGGAACATCTTTGCCAGGTCGGCGCGCCGCTCGGAAAGAGGCTTGTTGTAGGCTTCCGGACCGCGTTTGTCGGCATGCCCGGCCAGGATCAGACGCGCATCCGGCTGGCCCGCGAGATATTGCTTGAAGGCCGCGGCGATGGACGTAAGCGTTTCCTGCTCGCTCGGCAGCAGGGCCGCTTCCGATTTCACCGATCGCGGCCGGTCCGTCGGGAAGAAAACGCTGCGCATCGAGAGTTCAACCGGTGGCTGCTCAATGTCGCCGACGATGTGAAGCGTAGCGGTTTTGGTTTCCGTCCCGCCGCAACCATTGCTGGCATTGAGCGTATAGGTGACTGTTTCATCGACCGGTCCCAGATCAGTTTTCTTGGGCGTGATCTGCAGATTCTGGTTGCCGCTGGCAGCGACCGTCCCCAGCGGGTCAATCGATATTGTGGTGGCGTTGCCCGAACTCCAGTTCAAAGCCGCGCTCCCTTGCTCCACTACCTTGTCTCCGACCTTCTTGTAGCGAACTTCTGCCGGAGAAAGTTCCAGGTTGGCCTGGACCGCGTTATTCAAATTCACCGTCGCGCTCGAGGTCGCCGTGCCTCCCGGGCCTTGAGCGGTAAGCTGATACGTTGTAGTTTGTTTGGGTTCGACCGACTGTTGTCCACTATTTGCGACCGGGCCAACGGGCGTGATCTCAACCTGAGGCGCGTCGGTTGAACTCCACTTCAGCTGCGTAGAGTCTCCGCAGTTAACCTGCGCCGAAGCCACCGTCAGATCGGCAGTTGGCTTTGCCACAGCCACGGTCGCGCTTGCCGTTCCCACGGTGAAACGTGGAACCGCGCCGAGTTTCTGCCCCCGCGGCCAGTCCACCGTCTTGCGCACTCCTTTGGGAACATCGACCACCACTCGCTTATCGGCGGGAACGTTGACCGACCCCGACCAGACTTCCTTATCTTCGTGCAGAACAGAAACCTGATAGGTTCCCGGCGGCACAACTAGTTCCTGCTTCCACCAGAAGTCGTTGTTAAACTCATCGCCGTGCCCGACAAAAAATGCGGGAGTCTTGCCATTCAGCAAAACGGCATCCCGGTCAGCGCCTTCAATCGTCATTGCTCCGAAAGGTCCCGAAACCGTGCCGGTAACCGCATTCAGAGTCACATCAAGATTCGTGCTTTTTCCGGCGGTAATCGTTACATTGCGGGTTTCCGGGCTGTATCCGTAATTAACCAGCTCGATCTTATGGTCTCCCGCGCTCAAATTCAGGGAGTGATGCTTGCTGGCTTCACTGATGGCTTTGCCATCCACAAAAATATAGGCTTGTTTAGGAGTAATGTGCAGAATGAGCTTGCCGTCCTGGGCAACGCTCGAAATTCCACTTCCGAGTACGAGCAAAATAGCCGACGCGATCAGGTAACTTACGCGGTGTTGAACCTTCATCTTCAACCCCCTTCCACATACTTTGAGAAACCCACAAATTGTACACCTGAAAGGCTTTGTTCGTAACCTCAAAACAACCCCAGATTCTCAGCCAACTAGCCCTTTCAAGGCAGCCTTTGTGGCGATAGCCAAGGAAGGTGAACCGGGCTTCGGCTCGCACCGTTCCTGCCCGCTCCTACCGGGATCATTGACTTGAGCTTCTTGTGGCCGCTATCGTTGCCCCCATGAACGTTGTTAAAGCCACACGCCAGTTCGAAAGCTGGCTGGCTCTTCGCACGCGCATTGAAAAAAAAGACCTTCGCCTCAAGCACGATCGCATGAAGGCCGAGCTATTTCCTTTCTTCCGTGCGACTTACTATCGCTGGGTACAGCTCTGGTTTGAAACGTGCCCCGACCTTGCCAAGGCGCCGCAGGTTCTGGCGGTAGGCGACCTGCACGTGGAAAATTTCGGCACGTGGCGCGACATTGAAGGCCGCCTCATCTGGGGCGTCAACGATTTCGATGAGGCCTGGCCCATGGCTTACACGATCGACCTGGTTCGGCTCGCGGTCAGCGCTCATCTTGCGGTGGAAGCGGGAGGTCTTTCTCTGAAACGCGAAGATATCTGCGAAACCATTCTCGCGGGCTATCGCGAAAGCCTGGAGGCGAAAGGTCTCGCCTTTGTGCTCGGGGAAAAGCATCAATGGCTGCGGCAGATTGCGGAGGGGGAACTGCGCGATCCCGTTCGATTCTGGAAAAAAATGGATTCATTTCCCACGCTGAAACAGGAAATTCCTGTGAGCGCCGTCGATGCCATCGAACATCTCATGCCCGCGTCAGGAATTGAATATCGCCTCGTCCACCGCGTCGCGGGACTGGGCAGCCTCGGCCACGCACGCTACGTTGCCTTGGCTGACTGGCACGGGGGCCGCATTGCCCGCGAAGCCAAAGCCCTGGTCCCTTCTTCCGCCTGCTGGACCGAATGCCTTAACGCCGGCAAGCTCCCCGGGCCGGGTGAAATTCTCTACCAGACCATCATCAATCGTGCGGTGCGCTGTCCTGATCCCTTCGTCCAGTTGCGTGGCCGCTGGATTGTCCGCCGCCTCGCTCCTCATTGCTCGCGAATTGAGCTGGCCTCCCTCCGCGGTCCGGATATCGAGCTTCGCCTGCTTCACGCCATGGGCTGGGAATCCGCCAACATCCATCTCGGTACTCCATCGGCTCGTAAATCCATACTTCAGCATCTGCGCCGGCAAAAAGAAAGATGGCTGCACGCGGCCGCTGCGGCAATGCTGGAGGCCGTTCGTGAAGACTGGGCCGTGTGGAAAAAAAAGGGATATCGCTGAGACCCCTTTCCACGGGTGCTACATTAAATTGTCCTGCCGCTACAGTGTCTACCTTATGGATTTCCAGGCGCGTAGTTTTGGACACTTAGGGAGCGCTGCTTCTCAATTTGGCATGGATCCCGAACATTCGTTTCCGGACGCGCTCGTAGGCAGTTTCCTATCCTCCCTCTCGCGCACGCGGCGCCTGGAGGATCGCATTCGCAAGTTGTGCGTGGACGCCGTCGTTTGCGCGGACCCGGTTCAACTCGAACGGATCATGGAGCGGCTCAAAGCGGCCCTGCACGATCACTCTTCGAACGTCCGGAGAATGGCTGCCGCAGGTCCTTGCCGGCACGAACGCAGAAGGCAGGACTGCGGCTAACGCAGATTTGCTTCCTTCACTTCTCAAGTTCCTATCATGAGAGTTGTATTGGGGTTCATTCCCGTTCCCTCCCTTCCGCCGCATCCATAGACGGCCCTTCGACGCCGCTTGCCCCTTAGCGTTCGACAGCGAACATACTCCATCTTTCAATTGCTGTAATACTTCCGGTTTCTATGAACGAGGCGGTAAGCAAAAAAATTCACGACCTTTGCTCGCGTATTGCGATCGAGGGTGATCACAAGAAATTCCTGGCGCTCGTGCAGGAGCTGAATCAGGTTCTCTCCGAGCACGGCAAGGATTTGGAGAACGACACGGCCACGCAGATTAAGCATTAGTTTCGAAGCTGCGCGCCAGGTTCGTCGCAAACTTAGCGCTGCGTGGTCACACTGCTGAGTTTTTTGGGTGCCTGTACACAACCGGCGGTACGTGTAAGAAATTCATACCCTGATTTTCCTATGGAAAATCCGTAGCAAAACTACTGGTTTTCCTGACGGGACCTTTTGAGCCAAGTGCATCCAAACTTTCATGGGCACCTTGGCGAAGGAAGACATCATCGTTAAGAGACTGACCAGGCCGGTTAGTGACAAGATGAATCCTGTCCGTCCCGGCACACGTTCCAACTCGGGGGGGAGCGCGGTTCAAAACATTGTGCTCTGTTCCTTGCCCGACAAGGAATATAACCTGCTGCGGCCTCACCTGGAGCCGGTGGATCTGCCGCAGTACAGAATTCTCGAAGAACCGGGAGAAAAAATCGAATTCACCTATTTTCTCGATGAGGGGTTGGCTTCATTAGTTGCGCTCAGTCGCGACGGTCGAAGCGTCGAAGTCGGCATCATCGGGAAAGAGGGCATGGTTGGAATGTCGCTGATCGCCGGCCTCCGGCAGGGAACATTTCGCACTATCATGCAGATGGCGGGAAGTGGCGTGCGGGTTCGCGCGCAGGTTTTTCAGGATGTATTACTGAGCGCTCCAGTTCTCCGCGCCGAACTTAGTCGTTTCGCCCTCATGCACGGCATGCAGGTTGCGCAAATCGCGGCCTGCAACCGGCTGCACGAAGTCGAGCAACGGCTGGCTCGCTGGCTGCTGATGTGCCAGGACCGATTCGACTCCCAGTCGCTGCCTCTTACCCACGAATTCCTGGCGCAAATGCTTGGAACTGGACGCCCCAGCGTCAGCCTCGCCGCCGGCGCCCTCGAAAACGCCGGACTTATCCAAAATCTCCGCGGCACCGTGAAGATTCTTAATCGCAAAAACCTCGAAGAAGCCGCATGCGAATGCTACGCAGTCATCCAGCACTTCAACGGCAACCTCGGCCTGAAATAATCCATCACGAGGGCGCCCCACACTCGCACCTGTCTTGTGAACGGTCGGCGTTTGTTACTGCGGGTCGATGCCGAGCCGCGCGACGCCGAGACGCGCACCCCGATCTAGTTTGGGCAATTATATCCTTGGCTCACATGTATAATCGTCCTTGCCGTGACAGGGCTAGTCGGCTTCGTTGTTGGCCATGCAATAAGAAGCTGCACCGGTCGCTCCAACCTTTTCCACGTAACAGAAGTGGGTGTGATGAACTACTCTTTGGAATTGATCCCCGTAGGAAATGCAGCCGACCCACTGCAGGAAGTTTCCGTTCTTGACCCCTCGTTCTATAAACTGTCCACCTTTTTGCGGATAAGGGACTTCTTGG
>JASICF010000016.1 GCA_030044775.1 Candidatus Sulfotelmatobacter sp.
GATTGAGGCGGTCAAGCAGCAACAGCGGGAGATTCGTGATCTAAAGTCTGAGCTTCGGGCTACACGCCAGACTTTGCAGCAGGTGAAGGCGCAAGTAGCCGCTGCTCAGCCCGCACTGATAGCGACGAAGTAAACGCCGCGGCTCAGCCAGCACAGAATTTGCCGCTCGGTTTCGGGCGGCTTTTCTTTTGCATTACTCAAAAATAGATGCGCGGTAACTTCTGTTAACAGGCGTTAACACTCATTGACTCGGTATGGCGGATGGGACGGTTTTGAGTGTAATCCGGATATTACGCCAATTAACCGCGCAAGACTACCTGCTTAGATGGGGTTGCAGAGGGTAGACGTGAAAACATCCGTTTTCACTGTTTCCAACCATCTGCAACTCGCTCCCCAACCAGTCCAAGTCGGCCAAGAATAACTCCGGAGCAATAGGTCGGGAGTTCGAATCTCTCCGGGCGCACCATAGTTCCCGCACGTTATCGCTTGGGAGATCCCTCGCTGCGCTTCGGGCTTTCGGCTGCGTCTGGCGCGCTAAGCGACCCCGTCGCCGTTCGATCAAGCGAGGCGGTCAGAGCGCGACTAACCGGCGCTGAATGAATACGAAGTACAGCGCCAGCAGAATCAGCAGCAACCCGTTCACTCCCAGCACGACCGGAGCAGTAAAAACCGGCACGAGCCAGCCGGAAACCAGATTGCCCATCGGCATGCCGCCGCGGAACGCGACGTTGTAGACGCTCATCACGCGTCCCCGCATTTCGTTGGTGGTGATCAACTGGACGAGGGAATTTACAGTAGCGAAGACGGCCATCATGGCGGCGCCGGCGAGCACGAGCACGCTGCCGCTGAAGAACAGGGATTTGGAGAGTGCAAATCCGGAAATCCCCACTCCCAGACAGATGAGAGATCCCAGCGCGACTTGCCCTTTATTGCGCATGTTGCCCGCCCCGGCAATGCCGAGCGAGCCAAGAATTGACCCCAGGCCCATGAGCGCCAGCAGGTTACCGTAGGTCTCCGGACCGCGATGGAAAATGTCCTTCACAAATACCGGGAAATAGGTACGCATAGGCATGGCTAACGCCGTCATGCAGAACGCCAGCACGATCAACGCTTCCATTGAGTTCTGTTGCCGGGCGAAGCGGATCCCTTGTTTGAGACTGTTGAACATCGACTCCATAGTCTTAGCGGGAAGAAAACGGGCGGAGATGACCGAAAGGGAAACAATCGGCGCCAGAAACGAGAGCGCATTCAGACCGAAGCACCAGGTTTCGCCCAAATGAGCCAAAGTCTGCCCTCCAAGCGCCGGACCGACCATCACGGCAACGTTGAATTGGATGGAGTTCAGCGCGATGGCATTTGGCATATCGTCCCGCTCGACCAGCGTAGGAATTAACGCTTGATACGCCGGGCCACCGAAAGCCTGGGCAAAACCAGAAATGAATGACAGGCAAAGAATCTCCCACACCCGCACCATCCCCAGGAAGACAAGAACCGTAAGGATGCCCGCGCTCGCCATCTGCACGTATTGCGAACCCAAGAGGATTTTTCGGCGTTCGACGCGATCCGCAACCACTCCTCCAATCAGGGAGAAGAGGAAAATCGGAATGCCGGCGAGAAACTGGTCGAGCGCCAGCAGAAACGCGGAGTGGCTTAGGCGGTAGATCAGCCAACCCTGGGCTACGATCTGCATCCAGGTCCCGATGCTGGACGTGCATGCACCAAACCACATCAGCCGAAAATCGCGATATTGAAAAGCTTTAAAGACCCGTCGAAACAATCCAGCTTCCATAGTCCCGGAAAGAGCGTATCACGCGCGTTCTGCACTGGTTGTGTTGCTGTCAGCAATGCGGGGGCACGGTCGACAATGCTGTCCTTGGGCTTAGACGCACGAGGCGGGATTTCCTCACCCGTCCGGGGGCTATTTTTAGGGAAATTCGCTCTCGATAACCGTATGTACCAACTCCAGTACAACCCCAATTGCGGCGACGGCATTACGCGCAACCAGACCTGCTATCTGGGGCCGAATTCAGGCCTGGGCAACTTCAGTACCCTGCAGGAAATCAGCCCGAACGGATTACCGCGAGTGCTGCAGTTCTCGGCTCGGTTTACCTTCTAACCGGTGCCATCAAAAGACAGACTGAGGTAGACTTTACAGGGCAGGTCTCCTCGAAGCTTGATCTCCATCTGACAAAAGATGAATTACGACGCCATTCTGGTTGTGTCTTTCGGCGGGCCCGAATCAAAACAAGATGTGATTCCGTTCCTTGAAACTGTTCTGCGCGGAAAGAATGTTCCCCGAGAGCGCCTGCTGACGGTGGCCGAGCACTATTATCACTTTGAAGGCAAGAGTCCTATCAATCGGCAAACTCGCGACTTGATCGCGGCGCTGCAAACCGAGCTTGAGCGACACGGGCCGAAGCTGCCGGTTTACTGGGGCAACCGCAACTGGCATCCGTTCCTCACTGAGACTCTGGAGCGAATGAAACAGGACGGAATCCGGCGCGCTGTAGCCTTTGTGACTTCTGCTTACAGTTCATATTCGGGATGCCGGCAATATCGTGAGGATATCGCTCGGGCGCAGGGCGAAGTAGGCGCTGGAGCGCCGCAAGTCGACAAACTGCGGGCATTCTTCAATCATCCTGCGTTCATCGAGACGACGGTGGAGCGGGTGCGGGACGCCATGGAAAAGCTGCCCGCTGAACTGCGGGCTGAATCCCAGATCATTTATACCGCGCACAGCATTCCGCTCTCGATGGCCAATACCAGCGATTATGTTCAACAACTACAGGAGGTACGGAAATTGGTTTCGGAGGCGCTCGGGCATAGAAACCATTTTCTCGTCTATCAGAGCCGCAGCGGAGCTCCTGGCCAGCCCTGGCTTGAACCCGACATTCTCGAATACTTGCGCGAAGTGAAGGAAAAGAATCTGGCACCGGCGGTGGTGCTCGCTCCCATCAGCTTCATCTCTGATCACATGGAGGTGTTATATGACCTGGATGTGGAAGCGCGGCAGCTTTGTGATGCCCTGGCGCTGCCGATGAGCCGGGCGCAAACGGTTGGAGTGCACCCCAAATTTATTGCCATGATTCGCGAACTGATTCTGGAGCGAATTGATCCGGCGAAAGAACGGCTTGCGGTTGGATCGCTTGGGCCGCGGGCGGATGTGTGTGCGGAAAACTGCTGCCCGGCGCCGCAACGTCCCTCGCACACGCGCGCTGGTTAATGTGCCGGGACTTTCGGAGGCTCGTAATCGGTGGCTTTGGGACGTCCAGCGACCAGATGCATGGTATGGAGAATCGTCTCGATCACTGCACTGTTGCCAACCGCAGTATTGATCATGACGTGATAGAGAGAGCGGGTCGGCCAATCGGCGTTGAAGTAATGCTTGACGTAGGCGATGCGTTCGCGATCCACAGTGTCGACCATCTCGCCAGCTTCCTCCTCGCCGAACCGCCCATCATCGATCAAACGGCGAATTTTGTCAGCCCGCGGCGCGTAGAGAAAAACGTGAAAAGCGTTCGGATGATGGCGAAGAAAAAACGGAGCACCGCGGCCCACCACCACTGCATTGCCTTCCTGAGCGATCCTCGCGGCAATTTGTTCCATCATCGACATCATCACGTCAGTGTCGAACACTTGGCCTGCCACCTGAGAGCTGCGCTCGTGGCTGCCACGCCAGAACGTCTTAGCCAAACGGTAAAGGCGGCTATCCATGCGCTCATCGCAGCGCCGGACCGCGGAGGGGTCGACGTTAGCAAGACGAGCAATCTCCTGGGTAAGCCGCTTGTCCCAAAGACTCCAATTAAGCTGGTGGGCGAGTTGCTCTGCGATTGTCCCTCCACCGCAGCCATACTCGCGCTCGATAGTGATGACGCGAATCATCGCTACTAATAGTTTAACGCGGTCCGCCGCGAATCAGTGTACCGCGATTGCGCCCGGCTTGCCCTTTTTTACCAGGAAGACCAGCGGAAGCAGAGCGAGGATGGCGATGCCTAGAATCTGGAAATTGTCGAGATACGACAGCATTGTCGCCTGGCGTTGCACTGTTGCCTCGATGAGAGCATAGGCCTGCCTGCCAGCAAATGAGCCGCTAGCGCCCCGTGTACGCATGGACTGCGTTGCCCCATTCAACATCGACTGGAGCGCAGGATTGGAGGCGCTCAGATTATGAGACAGATAATTCAAATGAGCCTGGCTCCGGCGATCCAACAGGGTGGTAACGACGGAAATCCCCACACTGCCGCCGATGTTGCGAGCGAGGTTCATCAATCCGGAGGCGGCATTATTTTTGTCGCGAGGCAGGAAGGCATAAGCGGCGGTATTAATAGGGACAAAAAGGAATGCCATGCCGGCGGCTTGCAGGATGCGGGCAAGAACTACGGTCCGGAAATCGATCTGCAGATCGAAACTGGTCATGTTGAACAAAGAAATGGAAAGCATGCTCAACCCGAAAAACAGCATCCAGCGCGGGCTGTAACGAGAAAGCAGGAACCCCACCAGCGGCAATAGCAGCATGATGGTGAATCCACCAGGCATGAGCGCCAGCCCGGATTGTTCCGCCGTGTAGCCTAGCAAGGTTTGCATGAAGAGCGGCAGTAGTAGCGTGCTGCCGAGCAAGGCGAAACCGAGCATGAACATCAACAGATTCGAGATACCGAAGGTGCGATCGCGGAAAAGATGGAGATCGACAACCGGATCGTCGTGCGTCCACTCCCAGTAAATCGCAAACAACAACGCGGCCGCTGAAATGATCGCCAACGTCAGAATGAAGTGGGAATCAAACCAGTCATCGCGCTGGCCCTTGTCGAGAACCACCTGCAATGTCCCGAGCCCCAGCGCCACCAGGCCGAGGCCAATGTAGTCGATGTGAGTTTCCCTAAGCTTCCGGCGCCGGAGGAACGGAGGATCCTCGATCAGCCGCGAGGTAAGCAGGATGGATAGGATACCGACTGGAATGTTGATGAAGAAAATCCAGCGCCAGGTGAAATTGTCGGTGATCCACCCTCCCAACGTCGGACCGATGGCGGGAGCAGTCACAACTGCCACGCCATAAACCGCGAAGGCCATCCCACGTTTCGCGGGCGGAAAGGTATCGGCGAGGATCGCCTGTTCGCTCGGCTGCAAGCCTCCACCACCCGCACCCTGTAGAACTCGGAAAAAGATAAGGGTCGCAAGATTCGGCGATAAACCGCACAGGAATGAGCTGACCGTAAACAAGGCCACGCAGCTCATGTAAAAGTTTCTGCGGCCCATGATAGAAGAGAGCCAGCCGCTCAACGGAAGCACAATGGCGTTTGAAACGAGATAGGAGGTAAGAATCCAGGTGCTCTCGTCAACGCCGGCCGAAAGGCTGCCGGCGATATGTGGCAGAGAAACGTTGGCGATCGACGTATCGAGCACTTCCATGAAGGTCGCCAGGGTAACCGTGATAGCGATGATCCATGGATTAATTGCCGGGCGCCAGACATCCGCATTGTCGAGGGTCGCGGCCCCGGCACTCATTGCCGAATCCAAACCTTCGGCTCAACGGACATGCCAGGTCTCAACCACAAGTCTTTGTTCTCGCCGGGGTCGAGAACGATCTTCACCGGGACGCGCTGTACGACTTTGACGTAGTTGCCGGTAGCATTTTCCGGAGGCAGCAGGCTGAACAATGCGCCGGTCGCACCGGCAATACTGTCGACCTTCCCCTTATAGCTTCGCCCATTTGCGTCCACTTCGATGGTGACAGGCTGACCGGGCTTCATGCTTTTGAGTTGTGTCTCTTTGAAATTTGCCGTGATCCAGAGATCGGTGAGAGGAATCACCTTCATCAATTCCTGACCGGGAGAGACGTTCTGTCCAACTTCCACAGTACGGTTGCTTACTTCGCCCGTGACGGGAGCAATCACCTTCGTGTACTCAAGATTGAGAGCGGCCTGGTCAAGATCGGCTTTTTTTTGCAGGGCTGCAGCCTCGGCCTGCTCTGCGCGCGAGCGAATGACCTGCATCTGCCTCGGCGCGGTTTGCGCATTGCGGTAATTGGCATCGGCCTCCGCCAACCTGGCCTGGGCGCTCGTCACTTGCGCTTGCGCCGCATCGGCACTTGCCTTGGCAGACTGCACTGCTGCGGCATCAGCTTTTGCGGCCGCAACTGCGTAATCATATTGCTGCTCTGAAACCTCGTGTTTCACCACCAGTTGCTTGTAGCGTTCGACATCATCCTGAGCTTTGACGTTATTGGCTTCCGCTTGCGTAACCTGAGCCTTCGCCGCGGCAAACTGCTGCTTCGCGGTAGTAACGCCGGCGCGCGCGTTGTTCACATCGGCTTCGGTTGAGGAAACTGTAGTTGTTGTGCTCACCGAGGTGATGGGCACAGTCACGCCAGCGGCCGCCGCTGCAGCCTGTGCAGATTCGAAGTCCGCCTTGGCGCGATCGTAGGCCACTTGATAGTCGTGGGGGTCGATTTCCACCAGCACCGTACCAGCCTGCACGTACTGGTTATCTCGTATGTTGAGTTTTATGACGTGACCGGTAATGCGGGCGCTGATCGAGTTGATGTGGCCATCCACCTGAGCATCGTCGGTGGATTCATAACTCGAGAGATAGCGGTAGACAAGGAATCCCGCGACAATCAACACTACTGCCCCGATGATCAGGGCAATGCGGAAAGCAGGAGTAGAAGTTCGCGCGGGATGGCGACGAAAGTCCTGCTCAGAAGAAGGCAACGGCTTCGGACGACTTTCTGACTGTTCCAGGGGACTGGACGGGTTCTCTCGGCCCGGCGGAGCGGCAGTTGGGCTTTGCGTTGTCGATTCCATAATTGCGTTATTGTCGGCCTTTCAAGAATCTTTCGACTCCCTGCTCGGCGTTTCCAATGGCGCGTGCCAATTCCACCTTCGCCAGATTATGCGCGTACAGGCTGTCGATGTAACTCTCATGAGCGCCGGCTACGGACTCCTGAGCCTGCACCACTTCCAGATTATCTGTAACACCAGCGGTAAAACGGTCGCGCGACTGTGTAAGCGCTTGCTCCGCCAGATTTACCGAACTTCGCGCCACCTCGACCTGATCAGCGGCGGCACTCAGATCGAGCAACGCCGCCCGCACCTCATAATCGATGCGGCCGCGCACATCGCCCAATTCAGAGCGCGCCTGCTTGAGTTGAGCTTCGGCTTCCAGCACGTCGCTGTGGGTCTTTCCCCCGGCGAAGACAGGGATATTGATGCCGCCATCCACCTGCCAGGTTCCATTGGACTGGCCGGGCGTCGTTCCAATGTCGCCGAAGTTTGCATTCAAATCGAGAGTGGGGTAGTGACCTGCCGTCGCCGCACGGCGCAGAAGCTCGGCCGCCCGCACTTGCGCTTCGGCCGCATGGTAATCGGAACGCGAAGCGAACGCGCGCTGCAAATAGATATCGACCGGAAGAGGCGTTAAGGCTTCATAAGGAGCTTTCTCGGTCAACTCGAATTCTTGTCCCGGAGCTAGGCCGATCACCCGTCCTAGCGACAGTTTCTGCTTGGCAAAATCATTGCGCGCGGCGATCAATTGCTGCTCGCGAGTTTGCAACTCAACTTGAGCGCGCAGAGTGTCGACGCTTGGACTCAAGCCGGCTTTTTCCTGGTCAACCGCCTTGTCGTAAAGAGCTTGTGCGTTTACCACTTGTGCGTTTGCGGTTTCTATGCGCGCGGAGTCGGCAATGGCAAGAAGATAGGCGTTGCCTACTGCCAGCACTACCAACTCTCGCGCATCTTTGAGAGTGTAATCAGCGGATTTGACGCTCTCCAGAGCAGCTCGCTCTTGCTCGAGCTCTTTGAAGCTGAACAGCGACTGCGAAAGCGAGGCTCGCGCATCGAAGTAATTGAATGGGCCAATCACCCGAGGAATCGGAAACGGGAAAACATTGCTTTTGAACCCCAGCGCCGTGAGGCTTTCTGTTTGCGCATCTTCATGTAGCCGGACTCCAAGATTGGGCAGAAGATCGCTGAGTTGCTTCCACCGTTCGCCCCGAGCGTTGAGGGTTTGATCTGCTGCGAGGAGGAGGCCAAGATTGTTGCGGAGACCGCGGTCAATCGCATCCTGAAATCCAATCTCCAGAACCCCCGGAGTCGGTTTCGCCTCGGGCTGACTGCCCAGATAGGGACTTTGCGATCCTGGCAGCGAGATCGAAGGTGCCGGTACGGACTGCTGAGCCGGGAGCGTGAGGGTTAACAGAAACACCGGCGCAAGGGCTCGATAACGGCAAATTGAATAAGAAAACGAACGAAGCATTTCCGGTTCTGGAAAAGTCCCTTTGTAAGAAGACTCCGGGGACGACCTTTCTCATTCCTAAAACATCGTCTAACTATTGATTCTACTTGTACATCTTGCGATGCAAAAACCCGCAGCCGAGCACTTCGAAACCCATAAAAATCCTGCGTTTTCCTGCGAACATTCGACGGAAAGCGGAATTGTGCACTCCTTATTACTTTCGAGACGTTTCTCTCCAGCACTCATGCCAATAGAGTAAAGGAGAACAGGCTTGTTATCCAATGCGCCGCTGAAACCAAGGCGTAACAGAAACCATCAACAGAAACCCTAAGGCACCCCGAAGAGCCTCGACCCATGACTGCTCCCACTCAGAAACGTACAGCAGGCCCTTTGGATCGGCGCCGCAGGCGCCACTCCAGATACCGAGCGGATTTCTCCGTTGTAGCGAGCTACCTGGAAGCGAACGACTACAGGAAATTGGAGGGGCATTGCAGAGATCTCTCTGAGGCCGGCATGGGGCTGCTTCTCGCCACTGACATGAACATCGGTGAAGTCGCTGGGTTGAGTTTCTTCTTTCCAGGGTCGGCCAGCGCGTGGGAACTGCGCGGGGTGGTACGTTACCGGCGCGGATATCATTACGGCTTCGAATTTCTCTCCCTGACAGCGGGGCAGCGGGAATCACTCAAGGCTTATCTCGCCACCCTGGAACCGGCCGACTAACCGCCATCTGGCTTCGCTTCATCTCAAGACACCGATACGCGGCCACGTCACCGCCCCGGGTGCGTGCAACCTGTCAATAGCTGTTGCCTTGGAATTCGATTCGCAGGCAGAGACGTGTGTTGCCGGAATTCGACCAGACGATAGCGCTTGGCCAGGAGTGAGCAGGTTTGTGGCCAAAGAGACGAAATCGCTCGACCACAGCTCTCCTACCTATGCGGCCGGCATTTCTGAATTGTGAATCTCCGGTCAAATTCCCATTAAAGGAAGAAAAAAGACCTAAAACCTTTAGAACCTTGTCAGAGGTCTGCAAACCAGTTATCAATTGCTCGCCTCAGCGACAACTCTGCAGTTGCTCGATACCAGGCCACCCCCGAAGCCTGGCAAGACGGCAGTGTCTGTTCGGAAACCTCTGGCGCAAGTCCCAAACCAAATCCATTTTTTCGAAAGGTTCAAAGGAAACGCCTATGCGCCTACGCCAATTCGTCTTCAGGATACTCTTGTGCCTGCTATCCGCCTCCATGGTTCCCTTCGCCTCATTGATTGCCAGTACTCAAGTTGTGCCGTTGGCGCAACATGTAGTGCTGGTGATCGATGAAAATACATCCTTTAGCACCGCCTTCCCGAATGGAATGCCATGGCTTTCGAGTCAGGCAAAGAAATATGGCTACGCCAACAATTACGATTCCGACCATAGCGGGTCACTGCTCGATTATCTGTACCTTGCTTCAGGAAGCTGCGAGTCGAACTATCAGTGTTCGAGCGCTCCGATTCCCGCATGCTCCCTGCCTTCCGGTTCGCACAATTTTTATTGCAACGGCAACGATTGTTACGTCGCGACCAACTGTGAAAATACGGTGACCAAAGATCCGATCACCGACAGCAACATTTTTCAGCTGATGGATAATCAGCCTTTGTCGTGGAAGGTTTACGCGCAGAACTACCTGAACGCCGGTGGCACGGTGAATGTTCCGGACTTCGATGAATACGGCCAGCCACCGGACACGCATTATTACGCGCGCCACAACGCGGCAGTGTGGTATGCGGAAATCTTGAGCAATAACTTGGGTTCTCAAGGAAATATTGTGGATTTCGAGCAGTTTGGAATTGATGTTGCGAATAATGCGCTGCCGCGATTCGCCATCATCGTACCCGATGGCTGCTACGACAATCATGACGACTGCTTCAGCGACTCATTGCTGCAAGCGGATGATTTTCTCAACAGCAACCTCACTCCGATGCTGGCCCTGGCGGATTTTCAGCCGGGCGGGAGCGGACTGTTGATCGTCACTTTCGACAACGGCGTAGATGATGACGCTGGGCAGGTTTTTACATCAGTCATTGGGCCGAACGTGAAGTCCGGATACGTTTCGAACGTCTCGTACAAGCATGAAAATGCATTGAGAACGATTCTGGATTCCCTGGGGATCTCGAGCTATCCGGGGTGGTCGGCAAGCGTACCGGACATGTCCGATTTCTTTCCTTCGACGTCGGGAAGCGTGGTAATCAATTCTCCGGCGAATGATTCCACACAGGGGCCGTCACTGCTGGTGAATGCGGCGGCATCCGAGTTGAGCGCGAAAGTTGACCACATGGAGGTGTGGGATACATTTAATGGAACCGCAACGAAGCTGGGTAATGTTTTCAGCAAGACCATCGACCAGGCTTTCACGGTAAGCGGGAACGGGTTGCACTCGATGACGGTGCAGGATATTGGCCTAGGGCCCAATTATCCGATCCTGCACAAGGAAGTCACGAATTACACCGTATCGTCGAGCTATGGAGTGTTCGTGAACACCCCAGCAAACGGTTCAACCCAGGCAGAACTGGTGCCAATCAACGCATTCGGAATCGAGCCGAATGCCGAGGAATCGGGCTCTGGAATCGATCACATTGAAATATGGAATGGCGCTACCAAACTGGGTAATTCGCCGAAAGGAACTGGAATCTCGCAGTGGTATTCCATGTCTCCAGGCGATTACACGCTTTCCGTACACGATGTGACTGCGGCGGGCGTGACTCTTCATACGGCCAATGTCAGTTTCACGGTTAGCGGCGCCGACGGAGTTTTTGTGAATGCTCCGGCAAGCAATTCGACCTGGTCTACGACTACGATTCCCGTCAATGCCTACGCCTACGAACAGAGCGCAGCGAACACGCCGATCGTTGACCATATCGAGGTCTGGGACAACACGCACGGCCTAAAGCTCGGACAATCGGCGACAGGCGTGGGAGTAAACAGCGCCTTTATCGATCAAAATGTGACCTTGGGTGGACCGGGGACATATCAGCTCGCAATTGAGGACATCAATCCCAACAACGGCTACAAGCCGATTCATACCACCTACGTGACCGTAACAGTAAAATAGGCACTCCACAAACAGCCTCGATGAGGTCGAGGCTGTTTGTCTTCAGGTTGGGTCCGACGCCCGCTTGATCAGGCGAGAGTTTTCGCTCGAAGCAGAAGCATTCGCCCGCTACGGCCGGTCCGGAAGTGTACTAGCAGCCCCACTCCGCTTCACCGGGCTGCGCGAAATATTGCCGCGACTCGCGACGATTAGTCATCGCTTCCAGTTCGAGCAGCGCGAGGCGCGCCGCTGCAACCAGTCGATTCTTCTCTTGGGGCGGCACTTCCTTCCACGCTCCCGCTTCGCTCCCCTTTCCTGAAATCTCAGGAGTAAGCGCCTGGTGATAATGATGGAAGAGTTCTGCCAATCGTTCCGGTGCGACTTCGTTGATCCACATACTTTGATTTCCCCCAGCCCGCCCTACCGGGCTTTCGTCTTTCAGCTACAAACTATTGGACACGGAAGCAGAGAAAATCCGAATAAAGGATCCATAAAATGTTCGTAAAGGATAGCGGGCTAACCTGCCGCTGGATTTAATCGTCTAGAATGAGGAGGTTACGAGCCCGGCGCGAATCGATAACCGACCCAGGGCTCGGTGAGCAAGTATTTAGGAGAAGAAGGGTCGGGCTCGATTTTCTTCCGCAATTGACCGACGAATACGCGCAAATACTCTGGCTGCTCGGTGCTGTTCGGTCCCCAGATTGCCCCTAGCAGAGTTCGATGGGTGACCACTTTCCCAGGACGCCGCGCCAGATAA
>JASICF010000211.1 GCA_030044775.1 Candidatus Sulfotelmatobacter sp.
GCTGCCAGCGATGCGCCGCGGACATAACCGTGAACCAAAGCGGCGGTAAATGCGTCTCCGGCGCCAACGGTGTCAGCGACTTTCACTCTGAAACCCGGATGCTGGCTGCTCTCTCCCGCCGATACCAGCAGGCTGCCGGCGGTCCCGCGCGTGACGCAAACCAGCTTGAGATCGAATTTCGAGAGCAGACTGCGCGCCGCGCTTTGCAAATCGCCATTTTCCGTTTCGAACATCTGCATGATTTTCGGCAGCTCTTCATGATTGAGCTTGAGGATGGTCGCCAGCTTCATCGATTGCTCAATCACCGGCTTCGAGTAAAAATTCTGCCGCAGGTTGACGTCGAACACGCGCACCGCTTCGGCACGCGTGGCAGCGAGAAAGCTCATGATGGTCGAGCGGCTGGCGGCTGAACGCTGCGCCAGTGATCCAAAACAGACAGCGTCCGCTTGGGCCGCGAGATTTTTCCAGGACTCTGTCCACTCGAGAAAATCCCACGCGACGGGGTGGAGAATTTCAAACTTCGGCTGGCCGGCACGATCGACATCAACCCGCACGGTTCCGGTGGAATGATGTTCATCCCGCTGCACAAACTCGGGAGTAACCCCGAGCTGCCGCAGTCTTTCGATCGCTTCGTTTCCCATTGGGTCATGGCCAATGCGGCTCGCCGGAATTCCCGTGTCGCCCAATAAGTTCGTGATGTAGGCGAAATTTGCCGGGGCTCCGCCAAGCTGCTTGCCCGCGGGAAGCAGATCCCAAAGCAATTCGCCCAGACCTACGATCGTGCGTTTATCCATGCTCATTTGATTGAGAGATTGGAGAAGATTCCATAATCAAGCCGGGACGATAGGTGTTAAGGCAACTCCTGGCGGCTGCTCCGACTTTCACACGCGGCAGAATTCGCCATTCTTCTTACATCAGCAGGTCTTGCATTTGCAAGCTTCTCAGCTTCGCTTCGCCTCCTGTGAGCGCCGGACAGAAGTTGACGATCAAGATGAAAGAGTGCAGGCTCGAAGCTGCGGGCCCTGCCCGGTGAACGTTGAAATGGAGATTGCAGAATGAGGGGGATGGTTTTATCCGTGTTCTTGATTGCGTTAGTAGCAGCCACGTGTGCTGTCGCCCAAAAGAAACCGCCCACGTCGGCCGTCGAGGGGCGCGACTGGTGGAAGCGCGCCGTTTTCTATGAAATCTATCCGCGCAGCTTCTCTGACAGCAACGGCGACGGCATCGGCGACCTGAACGGCATCACTTCGAAGCTCGACTACTTGAAAGAGCTGGGCGTCGATGCGATCTGGATCACGCCTTGTTTTCCCTCGCCGCAGGTCGACTTCGGCTACGACGTTTCCGATTACGAAAACATCGACCCTATGTACGGCACGCTCGCCGATTTCGACAGATTGGCCAGCGAAGCGAAGAAGCGAAACATCCGCATCATTCTTGACTTTGTCGTCAATCACACCTCCGATCAACACCCGTGGTTTTTGGATTCGAGATCGTCGCGTACCTCGGCTCACCGCGACTGGTATATCTGGCGGGATGGCAAAGGCCCGGGCCAGCCGCCCAATAATTGGGTTTCCGGCTTCGGAGGCTCGGCATGGAAGTTCGATCCCACGACGAACCAGTACTATTATCATTATTTTTATGCCCAGCAACCCGATCTGAACTGGCGCAACCCGGCGGTCCAGGAAGCGATGTTCGATGTTACGCGGTTCTGGTACAAGCGCGGCGTGGCCGGATTTCGGCTGGATGCAGTAGACACGCTATTCGAAGACCCCAATCTCACCGACAACCCGATTCTCCGACCAGGCAAGACCGCCTTCGGCGATCCGATCGAGCAAAACAAATACAACACCAAGCTACCCGAGGTTCACGATGTTCTTCGCGGACTGCGCAAGATCGCCGATGAACATGATGCCGTGTTGATCGGCGAAACGTGGACGGCTGACGTGGCGGAGCTGAACCAATACTACGGCGAGGGCAATAACGAACTGCAATTGCCCATGGATTTTCTTTTCACCATGGTCAACAAGCTCTCGCCGGCGGAATTTCGCAAGCAGATCGCCGAGGTTAACGCGGCTTCAGGCTGGCCGACGTTTGTAATCAGCAATCACGACATCGTGCGCTCTTATGATCGGTACGGCGACGGCAAACACAACGATCAGATCGCAAAACTGATGGCCGCGCTTTACCTGACCTTGCGCGGCACTCCGATCATGTATTACGGCGAAGAAATCGGCATGAAGACCACACCGCCGACGCGAAAAGAAGATGTGCAAGATCCCATTGGCCGAACCGGATGGCCGAAAGAAAAAGGACGCGACGGCGAGCGCACTCCCATGCAGTGGAACGGCAGCGCAAATGCCGGATTCACCACGGGCAAGCCGTGGCTTCCTGTTCCTTCCACATATGAAACGCACAATGTCGCAGCAGAATCGAAAAACCCGGATTCGGTGCTGCACTTCTATGAGCGCGTGCTTCGGTTGCGGCATGCAAACCCGGCGTTGCTTTATGGAAACTACACGCCGATCAATGAGGATAATTTAAAAGTACTATCGTATCTGCGCTTGTACCGGAACCGCGGAGTGGTTGTGGTGTTGAACATGGCGACAACTCCGCAGAAGGTTGCGCTCGACCTAGAACCACACGGGTTCACTTCAGCCAAAAAGCTGTTCTCGACCGGCATCTCCGCCGCTCACGGCAGCGAAGTGTCATTGCCGCCTTATGGAGTGTTTATCGGCGAACTTGGCAAGTGACCACACGGAAAACTTCACGCTTTTCCTTCGAATCAACATTCGCAATCAATTCGCCCGTAGAGGAAGGACCGGAGCCAGTGGTCCACTCTTGTTCGTATTTCGTAACAAGAACTATTTTTCAGCGCCAGCTTTTGAATTTAGTGAAAAACTTTTCATTAACTGAGGGGGAGGAGTGGATCCGAAAAGCTGTCCGCGCTGCGGCGGAAACGGATACATTGCGCAGTCCGTGGACATCAGTGGAAAGTCCGAGGGCGTAGCCTTTATCCGCGTGAAGTGTCCGGCGTGCTCTGGCAGCGACCGGAAAGATTCAGTTCCCCCATCGACCGCAGGTTGACCGCACGGCCTGTGGTGCTTGCGAAAACGTAGTGGCCCGGACGTCACAAAGCAGAGCCAGTGACGATCCGGGCCTCACGTTCTAGGGTTGAACTGCCTGCACATTTCTTCAGAAGACTGCTTCGAACTTCCGGCCGGAGATCAGGCGATGCCGGCGGAAGTGGCTCGCATGCGCCGCCGAGAGGAAACGGCAGCTTCGACGCGATTGCGTCCTCCAGCTTTGGCACGATATAGAGCTTTGTCTGCGGCCCGGACGATTTCCTCGGGCGAAACTTCTTCCATCAGCGAAGTCGCCACTCCGATGCTTACCGTGACGGAGATTTCGGACGGCGACTGGTTCTGCGCAAGTTGTCGAATCGCGTAGCCAGCGCGTCCGCGGGCTCCCTTTCGCTGATTGCGGCGATCGGGTCCGCGAGGCTGCTGGCGCCGGTCTGGTCCGCGCAGGCGAAGCCTGCCCGCTTCGATCTCGCAGCGGAGTTCCTCAAGATGCTCGATCACATCCTGAGTCGTCTTGCCAGGAAACAAGATGGCAAATTCCTCCCCGCCGCAGCGGAAGGCTTGTCCTCCTCCTCTGACTCGCGCCAGCTTGGAGGCAACCATGCACAACACCTGGTCGCCGGTGTCGTGGCCGTACGTATCATTGCAGCGCTTGAAATGATCGATGTCCACCATGGCAATCGAATACGGCGGCGTCAGGCGGAGCAGCGCGTCGTTGAAGGCGCGGCGCGAGGGCAGCGCGGTTAACTCGTCGTGATACGCGAGCAAATAGGAAGTTTCGACGACAGCGCTTGCCAGAATAATCGAGGCCGCGGCGAAGTAGGAGGTCGCAATCCAGCCGGTACCTGCAAAATGGATCGCGAGAAAACAGGCGATCAGCGACCATAGCAACCCGCTCTCGATCGGCTTGCGAAACAAGACAAACCGGATCAGGAAAATAATGACGCCGCCCGAAAAACAGAGTTGTACCGCCAGTGGCAGAGGCGCGCCCGACTGAGCATGATGCGGCAATTTGTGGACAAGGGCCAACGGTTCAGGCCGGCAAATCACGGCCACAATTACCGATTGAATGAACAGGAATAACGCGGCCGGCGCGATGCTCGCGGAGGTGAACCCCTTTTCTTGCGGAAACGAAAAAATCACCAGATTGAGAGGTACCAGCACGCCCACACATAGCAAAGCCGTGGCCGACGCTTTTCCCGCCATTCCTCCGGGGAGATGCGACATCAGCTGCTGAGCAAGGCACAAAACCACGAGACACAAAAAGACGCGGCTGGAATGGAATCTCCACGAAAGCAGAACCCCCGCGATGGTGGCGCCCCAGAATGCATAGAGCGCGAGCGCCGTCCCGGGAACAAACCATCCGCTATGCAGGAGCACAGCGACCAGCAGCAAAAAAACGCCCGGCATGAGCAGAGCTTTCATCGGGTTCCAGCCTTGTATGCGCCTTGCAAGGTCTGCGCCTTCCGATTTGCAGTGTTCTCTCGATTATCCCGGTAACCCACTTCCCGTGGTAATTGCCGTCGCGGGTTCGGAGCGGAAAGGCCTTTGGTGGGTCTTCCTTTTCTGAAATCGCTCCCCATTTCTGGAAGCACAGACTTTGGTGTAGTCGGAGTTTCGGCTGCATTTCAGGGTTTTCTAACTAGAATCGCAATGTAATTAAGGGCGACTTATGAGGATTCTGATTGCGGAAGACGACGCGGCTCTGGCTGGATTCATCCGCCAGGGTCTCGAAGGCGAACATTACACGGTGGACGTGGTTGAGGATGGCGAGCAGGCTCGTGCCATGGGCAGCGAGTTCGATTACGACCTGGTGATTCTCGACTTGAACCTGCCGAAGCTCGACGGTGTGAGCGTGCTGCGGCACCTGCGGCTCAAGCGGCCCAGCTTGCCGGTGCTGGTGCTCACGCAGAGAAGCCGCGTCGAAGACCGTGTGCAGTGCCTCGATACCGGCGCCGACGATTATCTTCCCAAGCCGTTTTCGTTCAATGAGCTTTCGGCGCGTATCCGGGCGCTGCTGCGGCGGAGTCATCTGCCCTCAGGCTCGGTGCTGGTGGTGGAGGATTTGAAGCTGGATCGCGTCGAGCATCGCGCCGAGCGGGCCGGGCGCCGGATCGATCTCACCACGAAAGAGTTTTCTTTACTCGAATACCTGATGCGCAACGCCGGCCGCGAGGTTTCCCGCGCCATGATCATCGAGCACGTGTGGAATCTGACCTTCGACACCACCACGAACGTAGTCGACGTCTACATCAACTATTTGCGCCGCAAAGTGGATGACGGCCATCCCCAGAAGCTGATACACACCGTGCGCGGCGTCGGTTACGCGCTCAGCGGCAGAAACGCAGTGACTGCCTGATGCCTCAGACTCCGACGTCCAATCCGGAATGGCTGGAAACGGCGATCCAAGGCGAAACGAAACAGGAGCGCGGCATTCTGCAGCAATTGTTGCACGCCCTCAATCAGCCGCTCACCGGCCTGCAGTGCTCGCTCGAAGTGGCTCTGGCCGCACCTCGCACCGCCGAACATTACGTGCGCACTTTGCAGGAAGGGATCGAGTTGACCGGTCGCATGCGCGCTTTGGTGGGTGCGATTGGGGAAGTCGCGACTGGACAGGAGCCCGCCGGGAGCCGCAATCATGACAAGGACTCGGCGAGCACATTTGCCCTCCAGCGCCTGATCGAAGAAATCGTTGCCCAATTGGCGCCGGTGGCGGAGGCAGTCGATGTCCGCATGGCGCCTACGTTCTCCTCCGTTTCGAGCATTCACGTAAGAGTCGAGCGGGCGGCGCTAGCCGAAGCGCTGTTCCGCCTGCTCGAATCGGCGGTGAGTCTGGCGCGCCCGGATGGTGAAGTGCGCATCGAAGCCCGGGGAGAACCGGGCATGATCGCGGTGCGCATCGAGTGGAGCGCCGCCACGGCGTGGGGCACGTTTTCCAGTGCCGAGTTGGGTGTGCTGGTGGCACAAGCATCCCTTGCGCACGCCGGCTTGCAATGCGAGCGGCACGGAAGCGGGAATTCGCAAAGCGTTACGATCCGCCTGCCGGTCGCGGCTGCAAGCTCCGCAGCGGCGGGTGGTCATCTGTGACCGTCCCAATCGATCGTCGGCGGAAAAGGCAAGAAAACCGGACTTCGCTGTTGCCAGGAGGAGCGCAAGCATGAGTGCCACGACCATGACGAGTTTTCCGACATTCGCCGCGGCGCCTGGGGCGCTGATTGCCAGTCCCAGTTCCCAGGTGCGCGACCGGGTCTTGCAGTGTATCCATAAACGCTGGCTTCGCGTCGAAGAGGTCCACGGCGGGGCGGATGCTCTGGCAAAACTCGAGGGAGCAGAATGGCAGGTTCTTTTTCTTGATCGCCAGCTTCCCGATCTCGATTGCGAAGAACTGGTTTCTCTGGTCGGGCGCCGCTTTCCGGAAACCCAAGTCATAATCCTGGACGCGGAGTCGGCAACATCCCACTTCGAGCTCGCCGGGGAAGAGATTTGTGCCGCGTTTCAGGCGGAAGCGCGCCCGCGGGAACTGCGGCCCCGGACCCTAGCGGAAGGCAAAAAGCTGCTTAATACAGAACCATGTGGAGACACGCGAGGGTGCGACGACATTGCCTCCCGCCGCTATGAGCCGCTGCCCGGCATGATTGGGGCAAGCGAAGCCATGCAGCGAATCTATCGGCTGGCGCAACTGGTTGCGCCCCGGCCCACCACGGTGCTCATTGTCGGATCGACCGGCACGGGCAAGGAACTGGTGGCGCGCGCGCTCCATGCCCTGAGCCCGAGGGCGGCGCGGCCTTTCGTGGCGGTGAATTGCGCGGCCATCCCCGAAACGCTGCTGGAATCCGAGTTATTCGGCCACGCCCGGGGCGCTTTCACCGGGGCGGTGCAGGCGCAGATGGGCCGCATCGCGGCGGCCCACGGGGGCACGCTCTTTCTCGATGAAGTGGGCGAGCTGCCTCTGGCCATGCAGGCCAAGCTGCTGCGCTTTCTGGAAGAAAAAGAGCTCCAGCGCCTCGGCTCGCCCGAGCTTACGCGCGTGGATGTGCGCGTGGTGGCAGCCAGCAATGTAGATCTGGCAGGGCGCGCCAGCCGGGGCGAGTTTCGCGAAGATCTTTTCTATCGTCTCTCTGCTTTCCCGCTCGAGCTGCCACCACTGAGCGAGCGCCGGGACGACATCGTACCCCTCGCCGAGCATTTTCTCGCCTGCCTGGCGGCAGCCATGAACATGCCGTGTCCGCACCTAAGCCCGGAAGCGGCCCGCGTGCTCGAAACCCATCCCTGGAAAGGAAACGTGTGCGAACTGCAGCATGTCATGGAGCGCGCATCCATTCTGGTCGAGGATCGCGCCACCGTGCGCGGCGAGGATCTCTATTTTCCTTTCGACTCGCCAATCCGCGTCGACTCGCGACCTCACTCCT
>JASICF010000212.1 GCA_030044775.1 Candidatus Sulfotelmatobacter sp.
GCCTGACCTGAACCATTTTAACAAAGTATCGGACACTGCTCTGCCGGCGTGCCTCATTCTGCGGAAGGGGTTGTGGTGACTTTCGGTCCAAGGATTTTCCACTGAGGCCTTCCATTCAAAGAACAGTTGTCGAACAATGGAGTAGTTGAGCGTTTGGCAGCGTTTTGTTCGCCCGGCGAAGTTTCTCGAAGATCTGGGTGAGCATACGAATGGAACTGCCAAACCGGCAACAAACGCGCCTGATGCCGCAGTCCATACCACAATACGACGTCATACCAGTTTCACAGGCGATCAATAAGTACTTTGAACTCTCCATCTTTTTATTGGTGCTGATGGGCTTCGGCACGCTGGCCAGCACCGGCACGCTCGATCTCCCCACTGTCGTACTGGTTGGCAGCGCACTGGCCTTCCGTGGATATCTGCTGGCGAGACACCGGCGGCTGTTTTTTTCGGAGCGTTGGACAACCCCTCTGAGCGTAGCCTACTTCGTTTTCTACGCCGCGGATTATTTCCTGTTTTCGCGCAGCTTTCTGGTGGCCACGGTTCACCTGGTGCTCTTCGCCGTTGTGGTGCGAACCTTCTCCCTGCGTCGCGATCGCGATTATGTGATGCTGACGATCGTCGCATTCCTGATGGTGTTGGCATCGGCAGTACTCACGGTCGACAGTATTTTTCTCGTATTCTTTGCCGGATTCATGCTGACCGGCGTGGCCAGCTTCATCCTGATGGAAATGAGGCGCTCCGGACGCGCCGCCCAGATCCACGCCCGCCACTCGCCAGACGAACACGAGCATCGGCATCTCGCGTTTTCTTTGGCGCGGTTAGCCCCGGTGCTGGCCATGATGATTTTGACTGGAGCCGCCGTCATATTTTTCATTCTGCCCCGCACGGCTTCGGGATACATGGGCGCCTACGCCTTCGGCACCAACTTTTCCACCGGCTTCAGCGACCGGGTACAGTTGGGCGGAATTGGACAGATCCAGCAATCGAATGCGGTGGTCATGCACATTCAGATCGATGGGGACAAAAAAGGTCAGTACGCGCTGCATTGGCGCGGAGTCTCTTTGGCGGATTTCGATGGAATGAACTGGTCGAATCTGCCACGCCAATATGTGCTGCCCCGGAACGTTGACGGATCGTTCACGATTCCCGAGTTCAGCCAGGGCGTGGCCCACGGTTCAACCAACCAAATTGGCGCCGGCGGCCGCGAGCCAGGGCGAGTGATTCACTACCGTGTGTTGATGGAACCCATCGGAACCAACGTATTTTTTCTCGCTCCCTGGGCCCGCCGCGTAAATGGATCGTATCGCGAGTTGCAGATCGATTCAGGAGGAGCCGTATCGAACCGCGATGTGCAACACGGGGTCGGCATCTACGAAGCGGATTCGGACATTTCCCAGCCGTCTGCGGCTCTGCTCCGGCGAGCGCAAGGTCTCGTTCCGCCGTTTGCTGCTGATTATCTGCAGCTTCCGGATCTCGATCCACGCATTCCGCAACTCGCCGATCAGGTCGCGAGTTCGGCTTCCAACAACTATGACAAGGCTACGGCCATCGAAAAGTATCTCAAAACAAATTATGGCTATACCCTGCAGTTGCTGCGTTCGCCGGTCGCCGACCCGCTGGCCAACTTTTTGTTTGAGCGCAGGCAGGGACACTGCGAATATTTCGCTTCCTCGATGGCGGTTATGCTGCGGACACTGGGTATCCCCGCTCGCCTTGTGAATGGATTTCGCACCGCTGAATTCAACGACATCACCGGGCAATACGTGATTCGGGCCAGAGATGCGCACTCCTGGGTGGAAGCTTATTTCCCCGGGTACGGGTGGATCACCTTCGATCCCACGCCGGGAGGAACGGTTGGATCGGTGCAGGGCTGGGATCGCCTCGCGCTTTATCTTGATGCCGCGGCATCGTTCTGGCGCGAGTGGGTGGTGAGTTACGACTCTTCGCATCAATACCTTCTTGGCCACTCCATGGTACGCGGCACGCGCAACAATCTGGATCGTGTGCGGATGAAGGCACGCTTGCTTTATCTGCGTATGCTGCACTGGGCAAGAGGAGCACAACGAGGTGTTACACGACCCCGCCCCGGCTGGTTGTGGACCAGCCTCGTGGTTGCCATCGTAGTGCTGATGCTGACGAATCTCGGCAGAATCTCGCGAATGATTCGTGTGAGGCGATTGGCAATTCATCCGGAACGGTCTCCGGACCAAGCGGCGACCATGTGGTACCACCGCATGATTCGTTGCCTCGCTCGCCGTGGCGTGGAGAAGCCAAAGTCAGCCACCGCACAGGAATTCTTGATCACTATCGACGATGCGCAACTGCGACGGCAAGTAGAGATGTTCACCGAGGCATATGAATCAGCCCGCTTTGGCAACTCCAAAGAGGACGCAAGAAGACTTCCTGAGTTGCTCGAAGAAGTGGAATCGGCAGGCAAGCACCGGCGGAGTTACTCCGCGCGCATCGATTGAGAGCTCGAAATCAGAAATGCCAAACCGCACCCCCTCCGACCAGATAATTGTGTTGGCGCGTTTTGCCTGTCGCCGCCAGAGGCAGATCGGGGGTTCCCGACCAGAAGTCGCGAACCTCGCCGCGAATCACCAGCTTGCGGAGTCGCCCCCAGAGCGGCCGCGTGTCTAATCCAAACCCTCCTTGCAGCACACCTGAAGTGGACGATCCGCCGGGGTTTGCTCCTCCATAAATCAGAGTTTTGTTTTCACTGAAATGCCCGAAACCTCCGCCAAAGCTCGCCCAGGGAGAGATTCTAGTGTTTGGAAAGAAGTTGGCCCGCAACGCGGGGGTGATGAAAATCTGTTGGTAATCCTCGGGCACTACGTTGGCACCGGAATTGAGGTCCTCATCAAGATTGAAGACTGCCGGCACTTCCACCGAGAGAGCATATATATCGTCCCCAATGAGACGCCGGGCGCAGTTCAGTTCGAACGTGAAACCTTTGCCGGAACGGACGTAGGGATT
>JASICF010000213.1 GCA_030044775.1 Candidatus Sulfotelmatobacter sp.
GCGGCGCAATCCTCACCCTCCCAAACCGATGAGGACGGCCAATCTCAATCCGACGAACAGGAGTCCAGTTCCCGGCATTCGGGTCGTCACGTTCGGGTTCGGGTCGAAGATGACAATGCCGAGCCTCCCGAATTGACCGAAGCGGAGAAGGCGATCGACAAAAAGGATTACGCGACCGCGGAACTCCTTTTGCAAAAACTGGTCGAGCGCGAACCCTCAAGCTATGTGGGATGGTTTGACCTCGGGTTCACCGAAAATGCCTTGGGCAATGTCGGCGACTCGATCACGGCCTATCGTAAATCCGTCGCCGCCAAACCGGACGTCTTCGAATCGAATTTGAACCTCGGGCTACAATTAGCCAAAACAGGACAGCCAGACGCAGCCATTTTCTTGCGCGCTGCGACCCGTCTGAAACCTACTAGTAATGTCCCCGAGGGCCTCTACCGGGCCTGGCTGGCGCTCGGGCACACGGTTGAAAAAGCGAATCCCGACGACGCCCTGAATGCTTATCGCCTGGCATCTTCCGCTCAACCTGGAGAGGCGGAACCGCATCTTTGTCTCGGGGAGGTTCTGGAGCGCGAAAACCACTTCGCGGAGGCCGAAGGTGAATACAAGCAAGCCTTGGCGTTGGATCCGCATTCTTCGGATGCGCTGACCGGTCTGGCGAATATCTACATGAAAGGCGGGCGCTTTCCCGAGGCGGAAGAGTATCTCCGCAAACTGCTGCTCGATGAGCCGGATTCGGCCGGGGTTCACATTCAGCTTGGGCGAGTGCTAGCGGCCGAGGAGAAAACCGCGGCTGCAATTGCACAGTTGCAGGCGGGATTAAAATTAGCTCCAGGGGATGAGAATGCGGAGATCGAACTCGCCGAGCTCTATGTGAAGGCTGGAAAGAGCGATCTTGCAGACGCCAGCTACCGAGCGTTGATCGCAACGCATCCAAACGATGCTGAACTGCACCGCCGGCTGGGGGAAACCTTGCTGCTGGAAAAGAAATTCCCGGATGCACAGCTGGAGTTCACGGCTGCCGTAAAGCTAAGTCCTGATTTGGGAGAGGCTTACGGTGGTCTGGCGTTTGCAGCCGGCGAAAACAAGGATTATTCTCTTGCCTTGCGCGCTTTGGACGCCCGGTCCAAACTGCTTCCCGATGTTCCCATTACCTATTTTCTTAGAGCATCGGCCTATGACCATTTGCGTGACTTTAAAAATGCCGCTACGAACTATAGACTCTTTCTTAAGACGGCCCAGGGGAAGTATCCTGATCAGGAATGGCAGGCCAAACATCGGCTGATCGCCATCGAACCGAAAAGATAGCAGCGAAGTAATAGCAGAAAGAAGCGTGCCGTATGAAACGCTCTCGAACGTTATGGATCGCTGTTGTGGGATTGATGTTTGGGGCGCTGCTACTGCCGTGGGTTGCGCAGGCTCACCAGGAAGCAACGATCGCGGAACTGAAAAACCGCCTTTCTAACACCGAGCTGCGAAACCGTCCTGCCCTGTGCATTGAAATCTGCGAGCGGCAACTCGATGCCGCCAACAGGTTCTACAACGACGGTGCTACCACGGCGGCGCAAGCGGCTCTGCAGGATGTGGTTTCTTTCGCCGGCCTGGCGCGCGAATATGCCATCCAATCGCACAAGCACGAGAAAGAAAGTGAGATCGCTCTGCGCAAGGCGGCGCGAAAGCTGCTTGACCTGAAGCATGCTATCTCGCATGAAGATCAGGCAGCCGTGCAAAGTGCAATCGACCGCCTGCAGCGTTTCCGTGACGATCTTTTGTCGTCCATGTTCCCGCGGAGTGCGGCGAAATGAATTCGCGGCTGACTCGAGCGGTAGTTTCCACCGGGTTTTTATTGCTCGCATTCTCGCCGCTGTGGGCGCAGCGGCAGCGCGATCCTTTCACGCAATCGGAAATCGACCAGATCCGGGATGTAAGCTGGGAACCACAGCAGCGGCTGGCTCTCTACGTCAAGTTTGCCCGAGAGCGGCTGGTCGCGATGGAACAGATGCGGGACGATCCGAAGACGAAAGACCGTGCACAGCAGACGCATGACAAGCTCGACGATTTCGTTGCCATTTACGATGAGTTGAATGACAACATCGATACCTACATCGATCGCCGGAATGACATTCGCAGGCCATTGAAGCAGATCATCGCTGCCGACGGCGAGTTCCAGTCCAAGCTGCTGGCTTTGAAAGACGCGGCTAACGTTGCCACGGAAGAAGCCAAGCAATACGAATTCGTCCTGAGCAATGCGCTCGACACGCTGAAAAACTCGGCGGATGACCATCGAAATCTGCTCGAAGAGCAGCAGGACGCCGCCAAGCACAAAAAGTTCGAGAAGGCAGCCAGCAGCAGAGCCGAATAAGACAATACCTCTTCTGTCTTAATCCATCACCGGCTCCAAACTTTGCCGTGCTAATCTAGGCACATTGTGCGCCCGGGGATTCTCGAAATCTTCCATGATGAGCACCGGCAAATACGGCCGGAGGCGGCGCTACCCGAGTTGAAGGTCGAATTCTTCGCGTTCGCGAATCTCAACAACACCATTCGATTACGTCAGGGGCGGCTGCTGGTGCGGCTCTCGGACTTGCTCGAAGGCGCGCCCGAGCCAGTCGTGCGGGCCATCGCTCATATTCTGCTCGCAAAGATGTACCGCAAGCCGATCGACCGCGGACGCGCTGCGCGCTATCGAAAATATGTGGGTAGCCATCAGGTGGTGCATCAGGCTCACCTGGTGCGCCAGATGCGCGGACGGAAGCGACTGCACTCGCCGCAGGGGCGGGTTTACGATCTCGACGCGATTTTTGAGGATTTGAACCGGCGGTTTTTTCATGGGCTGATGGGGCGTCCACGAATGAGTTGGAGTCCCTCCAAAACGCGGCGTATTCTGGGCCATTACGATCCGGCGCACAATGCGATCGTCATCAGCCGCATTTTCGATCATCCCGCAATTCCCCGCTACGCACTCGATTACATCGTGTATCACGAGATGCTGCACTTGAAGCATCCAGTGCGCCTTCGCGGCAGCAGGAGATGTGTGCACTCAGCCGAGTTTCAGGCAGAAGAAAAATTGTTTCCGGAGTGGGAGCGGGCGGAGGGGTTTCTGAAGAAGCTCTAGTATCTCTTGCCGCCGTCACCACGCCCTGAATCTTTCCACCTGTCCATGGTCGCGGCGATTTTTGGCGAGCGAAGCCTGAATGGCCGCTTGCAGGCGCTCTTCGTCATCATCGTAAAGCTCAACGAACTTGAACGGCTGCAGGCTCCAAGAGAGCGGGTTCAGCATTTCCACTGCGCCCAGCACCGAGCCTTTCCGAGTAAGAAACATCAGCTTCACGCGGGAACCGGAACGCAGAGGCTTCGGCAGTTTCAGCAAGCCTCCCGTCAGGGAAACGACTTGCAGATTTCCCATGACGCGAGAACCATTCTGGCAGCGAAGAACAGCAGGAGTGATTTCTGCGAAGCAGGTGCGCGCGGCGCGACCGCTGGCGCGTTGTGGGGAGTGGGACAACATATCGGTTAGTTTGATTGTGAAATCTGCGATGACCAAACGAAAGATTACGGAAGGATCAGTCGGCGCAAAAAACCCCAGGTCTCGCGTCTTCGGCGAGACATGGGGTTACGCTGCCAACTCATTTATCCGACTGGTTTCTAATGCACTTGCGCGGTCTCTTTGGCATTTTGTATTGCGTTGATGAAGGCTTGCGCGTCTGCGTTCTGCGTGTGCACGTCGCCTTTCAGAATATCGCTGAAAGAAACGTCCTTGTCGTACAGCTGCTGCGTCACCTTCCCATCCTTGTTAAGTTCGGCCCCGTTCAGCGAGGCGCCGATGAAAGCTCCTTTGCTGCTCGAGTAAGTGAGTATGCCGGCTTTGTAGCCAGCGTCTGCCGAAGCCGACCGTCCTACAGGACCGGCCGCGGCCGAGACGTCTGCGCCCACTTTAATGTGACCTCTCATCAGGTCGTTCATGCCTTCGTCGTTCATGATGAACATCATGAGATCGGTGCTCTTGCCGCCAATCTGCGGACCCCAACTGACTCCGGAAACTGAAAAAGGTGCTGGAGAACTCCATTCGCCATTGCTGGTGCGGCATGTAGCGATTCCATCCCCGTGCTCGCCGCCCACCACAAATGCACCTTTAATAAGTCTCGGAATAACCGCCACGCATTTTGCTTTCTGCATTACATCGTTGGGAACACCTTTGTCAGGGGCTGCGGAACTCATGTGTTGAACGGTTTCTGTGGCCCGCTGCAATTCTGCGTCTGCGGCATTCTCGTTCGATTGACCTGCCCATGCCAGCGTTGCCAAACCAAGGGCAAGCATGCCTATCGTGATTTTGTACTTCATGCACTCTCCTCCTCGGCACTTTGATTCAACAAATGCGGGATGCGGTTTGCGCAAATCTGAACCTGGCGTGCGGATTCTCCGTTGAGTGGCCGAGTAGGGAAAGATACCTAGAGATGAAACCTGAGGCGAGGAACATCGAGGGCGGTTGCTTTAAACCAGAACGGCCAGCTCACGTCAAATCGAAGCCAGCGTGCGGTTGACCTCAACCAAGCCGCTATGCGTGAGCACTGATCACCTGCAGGGTTGCGGATTCATGGGACCTGGCTTCTACCAGCGGCAGTTGTAAGGTTACCAATCCGCCGTGGGGCTTTACGTTTTCGATCCTGAGATCCCCCCCACGTCGCTTGGCGATGCGATAGCAGACGCTTAATCCGAGACCGGTTCCCTTGCCCACCGGTTTGGTCGTGTAGAAAGGTTCGAGAGCGCGATCCAGGTTAGCGAAGCCGGGTCCAGAGTCCTGCACCTGGATTACCGCGACACCCCTATCCTGATGAGCCCGGATGTCGATCTGTCTGGTTCCGGCGAAACCTTGCAACGCATCGCAGGAATTGTTGAACAGGTTGAGCAGGATTTGTTTGATTTCATCTTCGTTGATCGCCAGTGCGGGCAGATCTGGAGCGATATCAATTTCCACCCTGACCTTTGAATAGCGCGTGTAGTACTCGCACAACGTGAGCACTTCCTGAACCACAGGAGCAAGACGCACCACCTTGGAATCCCAGGAACTTTGCCGGGAAAAACGAAGCAGGTTGTCAGTAATCC
>JASICF010000017.1 GCA_030044775.1 Candidatus Sulfotelmatobacter sp.
TGGGGATACAGTGTTAACGAATGGTTGACTTGGAGTCTTAGGCGTTAGTTCATTCATGGAATAAAAACACCTTTATGAAACAACCTGAATATACCGAGGGGCCGGAAGCTCTCAGGAACTTTGAAGAAGGAATGAAGCGCGTGTTTCAAGTTCCTAAGGCCGACATTTTAGCCCCGAAAAAGAAAAACGCGAAGCGGCACAAGAGTGCTACTTCGCGGAAATCGAAGCCTTCCGACAGGGGCTAGAAGGGGTACTTGATGTTTTCCGCTTCCCACGCCCTTGTCGGCGCGTGGCGCGGCGAGCCGTCTTTACCTGTAAGTTCGCTGTAGGTTAAGCGCCGTCCGGCAACTTGGGACATAGCTAGAGCAAAGCGGTCGGCATCGTTTGTCGGGCGCTCTTTAGTAGCGCGATTGTTATAACGGAAAACTTGTTCGTCAATGTAGCGATAAAGATGAAAAGGCTCAACAGCAACGTAAGTTCCTTTAAGGCCGCGTTTCAACAGCGACCAGAAATTCTCCATGCCGTTTGTATGTACGCGACCGCGAACATAGCCCTCAGACTTGTTTACAACGTCATGTACGAAGCGCCAGTTCAGGCCGGACTCATACGCCACGGCGCTGTCGGTATAGATTTTGCTGCCGTAGCCCACGTTCTTGAGAATCGCGGCTTGCAGCACTTCACGGGAAACGTTAGGAACAACATGAGCGCGAACCTGACGGAGATTCCGGTCAAGAATGCCCTGCACGATGGTTTTATTTTTGAAGGGGCCGAGTCCTTCTACCTTCTCGCGCTTGTTGCGGTGCATGTATTCAGTGCGTCCACCGACATATGTTTCGTCCGCTTCCAATTCACTATCTGGTCCACCCATTTTCTTGGTAGCGCCGAACGTCCGATTGTGCAGGGCCGTGCGGAGCCGTTGCAGCATGAACCATGCCGTCTTTTGCGTAACTCCAAGCGTGCGGTGAATCTCCATGCTGGACACGCCATTCTTGCAGTTGACCAGCATCCAAAACGCCGTCATCCACTTGTCCAGCGTGACAGCGGAATCCTCGAATATCGTATTCACTTTCAGCGTGAACTGCCGATTGCAGCCACGGCAGAGCCACAGCCGCGCCGTTCCTTTCTTCGTCTTGCGCGTAATCGCGTAGTTCGATTCGGAACTGCAACGCGGACAGTGAACCTTGCCATCGGGCCAGCGCAACTTGACGGCAAACTCGAAAGCGCGATCAGGGTCCGAGAAGTAAATGATGGCTTCTTGCAAAGTGCGTGGCGTGTTCATGTAAAAAATATACGCCGATTGTTCGCGTGTGTCAAGTATATATTTACCCCCGCTAACTTGAGCGTTTTCAGGATTCAGCTATGAGGGGGGAGGGGGGACACCCAGAATCTTCATCGCCGAAAGGGCCGAGAACGGGGGCAACACAAATGTCTTTAGAACATGTTCCACGATGTCAGCACGTAAAAGTCAACGGAGTGCAGTGCGGTTCTCCCGCTCTGCGCCACCGCGCTCACTGCTTCTTCCACACCCGCGTCGAGTACGAGCGCGAGGTCGCGCTCGAAAACAATTGCGGCAAGCGCTCGTTCGGCTTCCCGCTGCTCGAAGACGCGACCTCGATTCAGGTGGCGCTGATGAAGGTGATCTACCTGCTCGGCTCCGGCGCGCTCGATCACAAGACCGCCGGCCTCATGCTCTATGCGCTGCAAACCGCCGGCTACAACCTGCGCAACGCGAAGTTCGAGCCCGAAAAGCTGACCGACGTCGTCATCGACGAAGATACCGTGGACCTCACCCGCATGAGGGGACCGCAATGGTCCACCCGCGATTTCCAGACCGCGCCGGGAGAAGTTCGGAGCGAAAGTCGGAACGAAACAAAGAGTGAAGACTGCAGCCAGCCTGAGAATGAAGTGCAGAGCCAGCCCCGTAGCGAGAAACAGAAGGAAATCGTGAATAAGGATCTTGCCGACGTGGTGCGCCGCCGCGAGCAAAAGCGCAAGCTGCTTCCCTTCGAAGAGGACAACACCGAACCGGACGGGCCAACGAAAGCATTCTTGCGCGAGCTTGGGGTCCTCTCGGAAGACGAGAAATCGATCAAGCTTCCAGAGCAGACGGAGTCAAGAGCAGGTTAAGCAGGTTCCTCACCCGCGCTTCGCGCGTGTTCGGAATGACATCAATGTCGGGCTGAAGAGCCGAGAGCTGAAAGCCGATAGCCGATAGCCAAAAGCCAAAAGCTATCGTCCTGCAGCGGCGTGATCGCTCATGCGGCGCTGGTTGTAGCGCAAGGCGACGTTCATGAAAACGTTTCCCATGGGAGTTTCAAAGCAGATCATCAGCGCCTCGACGTCTTCGCTGCTTTTGTCGGCTTCGTCGGAGGTGACGAGCGCGGGCGGGTGTACGCGGAAATGAAATCCCTGGTCGTTAAGCGCGCAGATGGCGTTGCCCACAACCTGGTTGGCGAGTTCGAAAATAGTCTCTTTGATCAGCCCATCCGATTCCGGCAGCTCCGTGCCGGCATAATGGCTGGCCACGCGCACGGCGGTTTGCGGCTCGAGATCGAGCAGGATGCGGCCCTCGATGTCGCCGGTGAGCGCCACCATTCCGGCCACGCCCTTGCGGCGATAAGCGGCCTCTTCCATCGAGAGGTTTCCCACTTTGGTCGTGCCCTGCAGCCCCTGCGACAGAACGGCGTCGGCTGCATTGATGAAAGGCTGAATCAGCTCCATCTTCATGAGACTAGGCCCCCGCGCCGGCCGAGCCAGCGACCGCGCCATCTTCTCCGAGAACGTATTTGATGACTTCGTACAGCACTTCCGGCTTGACGGGCTTTTGCACGAAATGCCGTGCGCCACGCTGCAGCGCCGCCACGATGTTCTCCTGGTATCCCACGGAAGACACCATGACCACGCGCGCATCGGGATGCGCCTGCACGATCTTTTCGGCCGCCTCGATGCCTTCCATCTGCGGCATGGTGATATCCATGAGCACGATGTCGGGATGGGTGCGCTCGAACTCGCTGATGGCCGTCAGACCGTCACCGGCTTCCGCCGCCAGTTGCCCCCCGAAGCTCTCGATCATGCGGGCAAGGTTTTTGCGCGCGAAGACCGAATCGTCCACAATCAAGTACCGGACTGGTTGCCCGTCCTTGCTGCGTTTTACAGCTGCAAACTGCTCCATAACAACCTCCTGTAACATTCCAACACGGCAGTTTCCCGCCGCCCAGATGACTCAGGTCGTGGCACCGTGGCTACGTGGCTACGATCCTGCTCGAACTGCCTTTCCCGCGCGCGGAGGATCGAATTCTTCGCGGCTGCACAGGGCTTGCAGCGTTGAGGCAAGCACCTCCAGAGCCACTACCCGCGTCGCGTATCCTCTTTCAATCGCGGCTTTTGGCATTCCGAAAACCACACACGAGTCTTCGCTCTGCGCAATGGTTATGCCGCCGGCTTTCTTGACCGCGCCTAACCCCTCCGCTCCGTCGTCGCCCATGCCCGTCATCAGCAGGGCGATTGCGTCTTTTCCGAATTCTTCTCCAACGCTGCCGAATAGCACGTCAACGCTCGGCCGGTGGCCGTTGACACGCGCTTCGTCGCTCAGCACCACGACATCGCCCATAGTGAGCCGTTTCACTCGTATATGCCGGCTTCCAGGACAGACCAGCACTCGACCGGCCTGCAGAATGTCTCCCGATTGCGCTTCCTTCACCCGCAACGAGCAGATTTCATCCAGTCGGCGGGCGAACATGTCGGTGAAACCCTCCGGCATGTGCTGCACAATCACGATGGATCCAGGAAAATCCGGCGGCAGTTGCGCCAGCAGAAATTCGAGGGCTTGCGGACCTCCGGTCGAGATTCCAATCGCGATCAGCTTGGTCGGCCGTGGAGACTTTCGGGCAGAGATCTTTTCCGGACGAGCCGGCGCGCCCATCAAGCGTCCCGGCCGTACGACCTTGCACTCGGCGGCAGCCTTGATCTTGGCGATCAGCTCGCTTTCCGTGTCGCCCATATGGGTCGTGGCATCCTGCGGTTTGGTGACGAAATCGAAGGCGCCGAGTCCCAGCGCTTTGAACGTTACCGATGCACCTTCGGTGCTGTGCGAACTGACGACGATGACCGGCAAGGGATTACGCCGCATGATCTCTTTCAGCGTGTCGATGCCGTTCATGCCCGGCATCTGCAGATCAAGCGTGATCACGTCGGGATGCAGTTCCTCGATCTTCTTGAGGCAGAACGTCCCGTCCATAGCGGTTCCGACGACTTCGATCGAAGGGCTGGCCTCGAGCATTTGCGGAATGAGCTTGCGCATGAGGGCGGAATCATCGACCACAAGCACGCGCACCTTTTTGGCCTGCTGGTTCATGCCCGGCCTCCCGCCGCGCTCATTGCCAATCGCGCGCGATCGTCGTGGTTTAGCAGCAATCCAAAATTCGCAGTCCCCTGCTCTCGCGGACGAATCCTTGCCACATGCTCGACCACCGCCGGCAGGTTCAAAATGAGAACTACCTTTCCGTCTCCCAAGATGGAGGCGCCGTTCACCAGGTCGGTGGAGAATGTCTGATCGTCCAAAGCTTTGATCACCAATTCTTCTTCTCCCTCCAAGGCGTCGACGATCAGTCCATATTTTTTCTCACCCACGGTAATGACCAGCACAAATAACTTGCTGGCGTGGCGATCGGCATCGGGCATGCAAGGCCGTCCCAGACGCAACAAGGGAAGCACCTGGTTGCGTAATTGCAAGACTTCATAGTTGTCAACCTGATGAACCTCGGACTCGCGGGTTCGGGCAATCTGGCTGACGGCGTTAAGCGGGATGGCGTAAAGCCGCTTTTCGACCCAGAACATGAGGGCCTTGATGATGGCCAGAGTCAGCGGCAGCTTGAGCCGGAATGTAGTTCCCCGGCCGATATGCGTTTCCACGTGAATGGTGGCCTTGAGACGCTGCAGCACGCTTTGCACCACGTCCATGCCCACGCCGCGTCCGGAAATTTCCGTGACTTGCTCGGCAGTGCTGAATCCGGGGCGGAAGATAAAATCCAGAGTTTCCGCCTCGCTGAGACGGGCGGCCTCTTCCGCGGTTGTCATGCCGAGTTCAAGAGCTTTGTTGCGAATCTTTGCGGCGTCGATTCCGCGGCCGTCATCGCTGATCTCGACCACCACCTGATTTCCCTGATGGTAGGCGTGCAACCGGATGGTGCCGCGCGGCCGCTTGCCCTGGCGGCGGCGCTCGTCGGCAGTCTCAATGCCGTGGCTGACCGCGTTGCGCACCAAATGGGTGAGAGGTTCGGCGATGGCGTCGAGAATGCCTTTGTCGAGATCGGTATCCTGGCCACTGACTTCGAGGTCGACTTCGCGGCCAAGCTGCCGGGCCACGTCGCGCACGATGCGGGGGAAACGCCGGAACAACTGATCCACCGGCACCATGCGAATCTTCATCACCGAGCGTTGCAGGTCGTTCAAGACGCGCGACTGGAACGCCATGGCGTCGGCGAACTTTCCGCGGAGCAGTTCTTTGGGATAGCGCTTGCCAAATTCGTTCAGCGCCTGCTGCAGCATCGACTTGCCGATGATGAGTTCGCCGACGAGGTTGAGCACGTTGTCGATGCGCCCGGCTTCGACACGCAGGATGTTTTC
>JASICF010000214.1 GCA_030044775.1 Candidatus Sulfotelmatobacter sp.
GCATCGCCCAAAGCCGAGCGCATCACGTTCTGCGTTCCCTGCTGGTCGAGAATGCTCCACACCGGCCCCGCATCCACATCTGACATCATGTCCGACATGGTCGAATTCGTATCCAGGCTCAAAATCTGCCCGTCGCGCGTGTCCAGCGCCAGTTTCACGGCCGAGATTTCCCCGAACAACAGCGTGCTGTCATCCAGAAACACCATCACCATGCCGCCATCCATGGGGTAAATACTCGCCAGGCGATATTTCGTCGGTTTGATTTTCGCCGCGGTCAGCTTCTTCAACACGATCTTCATGCTGAACGGTCCCGCCGCCACGCCAATCGATTTGACACCCTGTTTTTCGGTGCGGAAAGCCGCGAACGCAAGCGAATCGATATCTTTGCCGGGATCGATACCCACTCCCTTCAGCGCCTCTTCAAACTGCTTCAAATTGTCGGGCAGCACCTGCTGCTTCAACTGCATCGCCGTGGGCGAGTCCTTCAGTGCGCGATAGTCGACCGAGATCAATTGCTGCAAGTCCGCGGGAACTACCGCTCGCGCCGACCCGTTCAGCGGCATCGCATTAGCAATGCCTGCGCAGACTATCGCCACTATTACGGCGCCCAGACCAGCCCTAACGGTTTTCATAACGCACCCGCACATCATCATGTTGTTCTGACCTTTTGTTCAAAATTATTCGAACCATGAATGCCCAAACTTCACTACGCCAAACTTACAACTCTGAATTTTAGACCGCCGAAATTTTAGAACGAAAAACAGCCGAATTCTTGCAATTAGATGCTGGCGTTCGCCGTGCCGTTAACTGCTCGGTAATCTTATTCTAAGGCACCAGCCTTCGTATCTGGTAAATCTAAAGGTGCTGGCCTGCAGCCTATCGGGAACCGGGTCTGACCGCCTCTAGATTCAGCTCAGCGCGGCGCACCCCCAGCCGCAGATTCGGCTTTAATCGTCATCTGGATCGGATGCTCCGTTGGTGTCGCCCTGGCATGTGGCATTGTCCGTAGGCAGCATAATGTTCTGAAAAGCCGCAGGGCTTTGGCTCAAGTTAAAAAAATCCGAAAGATCATCGGACGTAGCGTCCGCATAACCCAATGACGGCAGATTGAAGATGCTCTCGACAAACTTCAGAATGCTTCCGAAATTATGCGTCACATGGGAGATGTATCCCGCCTTCACGATGTAGGGCGAAATCACCATGATCGGCACGCGGAATCCGTATTCGTAGGAGTTGATGACTTGCGGGCCCACATGATCGTACCAGCCGCCCCAATCGTCCCAGGTGATAATGATCGCGGTATTCGGCCAGTACGAGCTGTTGCCGACGGCATCCACGATGGAAGTCACCCAGGACGGCCCGCAGCCGTTATTGCTTTTTGCGTGGTCGGAGTCATCGCCATCCGGGATAATCCAGCTCACGGTCTGCAGGTGGTTGCCCGCAATATCGCTCAGAATCTGGGCACTCGACTGGCTCTGGTTCAGAACCACCTTGGGCGAGCTGGCGGTAAAATCCGGGCCGCTACAGGCAGTCGCATTCGGCGGGGCGGGACTGGGCTCGCACATGTGATTAATGGCCGCAGGCGCCGTCCACAGGCTCCCGAGGGAGGGCGCATAATAGCGCCAGCTCAAATTGGCCGCGTCCAACAGATCGGTGAGCGTCTGATGGTCGAGGCAAGGAAAGATGGGCGTCTCAGTATCGCTGCCCGGCGGATCGGTGGAATTGATTTCGTCCACGTACTCGCCGCTGGGAGCCGTGCAGTTCGTGTTGGCGGTTGCTGCCGGAACGCCCGCGGGATTGTCTGCCACGAAATAGCTGCTCCCGGTTGCCGGAGCTGACGTTCCCGAGAGGATAAACTGGTGCGCGGGGAAGCTCGGTCCCTGATTCTTCTGAAACATTTGATCCCCAAACGCATAGGTCTGCGCCATTTGCAGGTAGGGTTGAACGTCCGCCGGATTCACATACATGTACTGTGGATTCGTCGGCGGGCAATTCGCCGCTCCCGACGTGCAGGTCACAGTAACCCCGGCGGCGCCATCCATCGCGCACTTGTTCGAGGATGTGTTCATGTCGCACATTGCCAGAAAGGCCGAGTGCGCGTGGTTCAGATCGTAGTTGTCGGGACTGCTGCCCGCCGTGCCGAGATCAAGCACTCCCGGTTGAGTCACGCCGCCGGAGGACTGATTGTTCAGCCAATTGCTGGTTTGAATGTTGTATTGCGTTGCGCTCGGACTTGTGCTGCAGGCGCTGGGCGATCCGTATGGGGAGATGCACAACCCCTGAAATAAATTGTCGGGAGTGCGGTTTTCCTGGAAGATGATCACCACATGCTGGATCTTGTTCGAGCCAGACCCAAGCGAACCGTTGCCGCTTCCACATCCGTTCAGGCCCAAGAGAAAACTGGCTGTGCAGAGCAATGCGATCGAGCCTGAGAACAATGCCAGGTGGCGGATCATGCAATGTCCTTTAACGGGGTTCGACCGTAGCACACAACTTTCTGCCCCCTATAACAAAACCCTGCTTGGTCGGCTTCGACTCGCGCGGGATAAGATTTATTTGCAATCGGCAAGGTAGGTAGTCGGGTTACGCGCCTCTTCCCGCGGCGCTGCTTTCGGTTTTTTACATCTTTAAAACTTCCGCTTTCTTGCGCACTTCTGCGGCGAATCCCTGATCCTTCACGGAGCCGAGGTTGATCTCCACATTCGCCAGCGCCCCGGTCACTGCCGCTTTCGCCAGCGCCTGCGCCGTGGTCAAATCCGATCTCATATTCGGATTCGTAATTCCCTCTAGCGCCGAGGCAATGAGCGCGATCTTTTTCGATTTCTCCGCCACGCCCAGCGGAACATTCGTCGCCTGCTTCAACGCCGCATCAATCTGAGCCTCGCTTCCCCCACCGCCGGCCTTGGCATCCTTGTAGGCTTTCACCACGGCATCGTACGCGGCGGAATCGGCTTCAATCGCGGCTTTCAACTCCTCTCGCAAGCCGCTCAACTCGGCAATCGCCCCGCTCAACTCCGCTTCAAATTGCACATACGCTTTTTTCCCGCGAGACATCGATGCCACCATGGTCGCCAGGCCCGCGGCCATCGCACCCGCCGCTGCCGAAGCGCTTCCTCCACCTGGCGTCGCAGTCGGTGCAGCCAGTTGTTCCAAGAACGGCTCCACTCCCGCTCGCAGACCGCCCACTGCCATCTTGCCGCTTGTCACTGCTGTCAGTCGATTTTCTAGAATCAGCGACGAATCAAAATTTTCCACCTGCAAAAACCACTCCGCCGCCTGCTCTAAAGCTTTTTTGGGAATTAACCCTACGATTTCGCTCGACACCGGCATCACGCCGTAGCGTTCCGCCTCGCGTTTCACCATCTCAAACACGCGGTGCACCGGAGTCTGCTCAAAGTCCGTCAGGTTCATCGAAACCTGCGCCAGACCGCGCACCAGGAACCCAGCGCCCTTCACAAAGCGCATCCCCCCGTTCGAAAATCTCACGGCCTTGGCAATTTTCTTCGCAATCTCAACATCCGGCGTGTTCAAAAACACGTTGTAAGCGATCAGAAATTTCCTCGCTCCCACCACCGTTGCCCCCGCCGTCGGATGCACTTTCGCCTCGCCAAAATCGGGCTTTCGTGCGGGGTTCGTCGCAATCTCTGCGCGAATGCCTTCAAACTGCCCGCGCCTTATATTTTCCAGATTCTGCCGCTCCGGCGTCGTCGCCGCAGCTTCGTACAGATAAACCGGAATCTGATAACGCTTCCATATCTCGGCGCCAACGTGCCGTGCCATGGCAACGCAATC
>JASICF010000215.1 GCA_030044775.1 Candidatus Sulfotelmatobacter sp.
GCTGTTCACTTCAGCTTTCGGCGCGATCATCATGGTCCCACCGGTGAATTTGCTGTTATTGAACGTGAGGAAAAGGGAGGGGCGGCGATCGAAGTCAGTTTCACTATCCACACGAACCGGAAATGGCCGCCGCTCAAGCCGCGCCAGCCCCAGGAAAATGGAAACGATATAACCCAGTTCTCCCTGAGCACTGAAACGACGCGCCCGTAAGGTTGCCACGTCGGCGGGAAACCCCAGGCTCAACAGGTTGATGTAATGCAGAACTCCGTTGCGATGGCGCAGGCGCAAAACGTCACAAAGTTGAGATCTTCCCGCAATCAGCGATGCGATGGCATGCTCGGCCCCGCGGTCGCTGAAATCGCGCAGGAAGGAGTTTCCGGTTCCGAGCGGGAGAAAACCGAGAGTCGGGCGCTCAGCCGCAATAGACTCGGGAAGCAGTCCGTTGACCACCTCATAAGAAGTTCCATCGCCGCCGACGGCGATGAATCGTCGCCATCCTTCTCGATATGCCTCGCGTGCGATGCGCGTCGCGTCTCCGGCGCTCTTTGTTTCGGCAACGTCAATGGCAACTCCGCCAGCCCGCAAACGCCCGAGCGCCGGTTCCAGTAGCTTGCGCGACCGACCGCCCCCCGCCGCCGGATTCACGATGGCGAGATACGTCTTTTCTCCTCTCACAAACTCACCACTGAAGCCCGCTCAAGCGTTCTGCCGATTTCTTTGGCCAGGTCTTGCCGCTTGATCTTCATCGAGGCCGTTCGAGGGAAATCGTTCTGGCAGAGGACATAACCGCTTACGCGCTTGAAATCCGGCAATTGCCGATTTCGCTTGATAACTTCTTCGAGCAGCGTGCCGTCGAAGCGCTGATTCTGTTCCAGGCGCAGCGCTACGATCAGCATCTCGCGCCCCAGTTGTTTCTGCGGCCACACATAATTCGCCGCGAAGACGCAATATTCCTTCACCGGCAATCCGTCGAACACGATCTCGATGTCTTCGGGATAAATGTTTTTTCCGCCCGCAGTGACGATCATGTTCTTCTTCCGCCCGAACAGCTGCAAATGCCCGGACTTGTCGAATCGGCCCAGATCGCCTGTCAGCAGCCAGCCTTCGACGATGGTTTCGAGGGTCAACTCGGGATCATCCAGGTAGTGCGACATGACGGTCTTGCTGCGCGCGGCGATTTCACCAATGCCCTCCTCGTTTGGATTCAGCACCCGTAGCTCCACGCCGGGCATGGCCTTGCCAACTGTGTCAGAGCGGAACGGTTTAAGATCGTTCAAGGTCAGAGCGGTTCCGGCTTCGGTCAATCCGTAGCCGTTCGCCACCGGAATTCCGAGGTTGTAAAAAAACTGCATCGTCGAGGGCTCCATGAAGGCGCCCCCGGTGAACACCCCGAGCAATTCGCCGCCGAAAGCGCGATGCACCCCGGGCAAAAGGGCGCGGCTCAACCTGGGCCGCGGCCGTTTTCGCGTGAACATGGTATTGACTGCGATGAGCCGATTGAGAACCGAACGCTTCCAGTTCGGAAGCTCATCGATTTTCGCGCGTAGCCCGCGCTCCAGATTTTTTACGATCATGGGCACCAGCGAAACATAGGTGATCCGATAGCGAACAAAAGCATCCCGCACGAACTCCGGACGCAGTGTCCGCAAGTGCACCACGCATGCTCCGCAAACAAACGGCCCAATAAATCCAACCATGAAATCGATGGCGTGATTGGTAGGCAGAATGCTTAGATACCTCACCCCCGGCCAGAAGGGATACCAGGCGGTAAGAGCGCGGCATTGCTCCAGATAGTTCTCGTGCGTGAGCACACAGCCCTTGGGCCGGCCCCCGGTACCGGAAGAATAAACGATGCATGCCACGTCTTCCCGCTGCCGCATGACGAAATCTGGGCTACCTTTACGCTTGAAATCTTCCCAGCGAAAGCCGCCTGCTAAATCTGCGCCGAGCGGCGCCTCGGTTACCAGTACAAGCTTCGCGGTGATGTGGTGGAATTCCGGCGCCTGCGTGATGGCACGCCACAGGTAATACTCCACCACCAGCACTTTCGCCTTCGAATGCGCCAGCAATTGCAGGTGCTCCGCGGCAGTCAACTTGTAGTCGAGCGGAACGAGCACGCCTCCGCAATAGAAAATTGCGTAAGCGGAAATCAGCCACTTCGACTGATTGGTCATCAGAATCGACGCGCGATCTCCGGCTTCAAATTCCGCATCTTCAAGCGCGCGCGCCAGCGGCAAGGCGATCTCTTTGAAATCGGAGTACGTGAGACGCGTCTTCTCTCGGTCGCGATCGGCTTCGATCAGACAGATCTCGCTCGAAAAGCGGTCCAGTGCATCCCGCAAAGCCGCGCCCAGGCAACTATATTTTTGGAGATCGAGCATCAGAGAATTTTCGATTGTCGATTGTCGATTGTTGATTGCCTGAACCGGACTATTTCGCCCCCAACGACGATCCTCTCCAATCAACAATCGAATTATCGCTAGAGCCTTGCCTGAATCTTGCCCGCCAGGGTGCGAAAGTCCGATACGCCCTGCAGCTCGTAGTCCGGAAGCTCGATATGAAAATGGTTTTCCAATTTCGTGAGCAAATCGAGCGTCTGCAGGCTGTCAATTCCCAGCGTCTTGAAAAAATCATCG
>JASICF010000216.1 GCA_030044775.1 Candidatus Sulfotelmatobacter sp.
GACCATGTCTTTCGCGAGATCGGTGCGCCCGGCGCGAAGCAGTCCGCGAATGATGAAGTAGCTGTCCCAGCCATACATTTCGTTGAAGCGGCCTCCAGGAACAACATATTTATTTGGTAGATAAAGCAGTCCGTCGGGGTGAATCTGCCTGGTATCAATCTCACCGAGTTGATGGATGACGATCGGCAAATACTTCACTTGTACGCTACATTTTTGAGCGAGGTCCTCCACCGCCTCCGGTTGCTGCATGCCATTCGGCAGATACAAAACTGGAGTTGCTTTTATTTTCGGATCGACGATGCTTTCGCACTCTGTCATTGAGCGCGTGAGCGTATCCCATGCGGTCGAGATATAAGAAAGGATCGGCTGAAGACCTTGCGCATCCGACAGCCCCGTTTGTCGTGAAACTGAATTCTGCGCAAAAAGCGCGCTGGCGCCGGCGAGCACGACGACAATGAAAACGCGGCCGAAATAACGGCGAACCAGGTTGGGAAAGAAACTGCGCATATTTTGGTTTATTCTCTCTTGTTTGGCCTTTCAACGTCAGGGGGCTCACGTGAAAATGTTTCAGGCCGTTCTTCGTCTTTGTGTGTGTCTTTCATTCTTGCCGTTCGTCTCGCCCGCACCCGCCCAGCAGGTTCCGGAGAAAACCTATCAGGACCTGCACTGGCGCATGATCGGACCATTCCGCGGCGGGCGCACTCGCGCCGCCTCTGGCGTACCGAGCCAGCCGAATGTTTATTACGTTGGCCAAGTCAACGGAGGCGTGTGGAAGTCGGATGACTACGGCCGCACCTGGAATCCGATTTTCGACCGCGAGCCGACGCAGTCAATTGGCGCGATCGCCGTCGCACCTTCCGATCCCAATGTTGTATATGTCGGTAGCGGTGAAGGGTTGCACCGGCCCGACTTGTCGATCGGCAACGGCATTTACAAGTCGACCGATGCCGGAAAAACCTGGACTCATCTTGGGTTGAACGATGGCTATCAGATTCCTGCTCTGGCCATAGATCCGCGCAATCCCAACAAGGTTTTTGCAGCCGTGCTCGGGCATCCCTATGGCCCGAACACGGAGCGTGGTTTGTACCGCTCTACGGACGGCGGCCAGACGTGGCAAAAAGCAATATATAAGGATGAGAACACCGGGGCTTCCGATGTCGAAATCGACCCCTCGAATCCAGATGTCATTTACGCCTCGATGTGGGAAGCGCGGGAAGGCCCGTGGGAGGACGGCAACGAAGTCAACGGCACCGGCGGCGGACTCTTCAAGTCGACTGACGGCGGAAATACTTGGAATCAGCTCAAGAATGGGCTGCCGAATGATCTTTCGCAAATCTACGTAGCGATTGCCCCCAGCGACTCGAAACGGCTTTACGCTAGTGTGGCGACCGCCTCCGGCACGCTCAGCTTTTACCGTTCGGATGATGCCGGAGAAAATTGGGCCAAGACTACCGACGATCCGCGGCCTTCGGGGCGCATCGGTGGCGGCGACCTCTCGATTCCCCGAGTCGATCCGAAAAATCCCGACATCGTTTATTGCGCCAGCACTGTGACGATGCGATCGACCGACGGCGGCAAAACCTGGTCGGGATTTCGCGGCGCCCCGGGCGGCGACGACTACCAGAATCTTTGGATCAATCCCAACAATCCCGACATTATTCTTCTGGTCAGCGATCAGGGCGCGCTGGTAACGGTTAACGGCGGGCAGACTTGGAGCTCCTGGTACAACCAGCCGACGGCGCAGATTTACCACGTTTCCGTTACCCCAACATTTCCCTACAAAGTGTGCGGCGGGCAACAAGAAAGCGGCTCGGTCTGTATTTTGAGCCGCGGTAACGATGGTGAAATCACCTTTCGCGATTGGCATCCCGTCGGCGTCATCGAATACGGATATGTCGCTCCTGATCCGCTGGATCACGACGTCATTTATGGCGGCGGCCGAAGCGAAGTCTCGAAATTTCATTGGTCGACGGGAGAGGTGCAGAATGTTACGCCGATTCCGTTGGCCAGCTCGAAATACCGCACCGACCGCACAGAGCCGCTAATGTTCTCGCCGGTCGACCCGCATACGCTTTATTACGCCAGCAATGTGCTCTTCAAAACCACAAATGGCGGGAGCACATGGCAAGCCATCAGTCCAGACCTGACGCGGCAGAATCCGGCGATTCCGCCGAGTGTAGGCAAGCTGGTTCCGAAAAACGCCGAGAAGAAGCGCGGCGTAATCTACGCGCTCGCGCCGTCGTTCAAGAACGTGAATCAGTTGTGGGCGGGAACCGACGACGGCCTGATCTGGCAGACGCGCGACGGAGGAAAAAACTGGAAAAACCTCACGCCCGCAGAACTCACGCCGTGGAGCAAGGTCACGCAGATCGCCGCATCGCATTTTGATGAGAACTCTGCCTACGCGTCAGTGAGCCGGTTCCGCATCAACGACGAGCATCCTTATATTTACCGCACGCACGATGGCGGAAAGACGTGGGAGCTGATTGTGACAGGCCTTCCCGAGATCGGCCCCGTGGATACGGTTCGCGAAGACCCTGTGCGTAAAGGGTTGCTGTTTGCGGGCACCGAAAACGCCGTCTGGGTTTCGTTCGACAATGGCGATCACTGGCAATCGTTGCAATTGAACCTGCCGCACACTTCGATGCGGGATTTATGGATTCATGACGACGATCTGATTGTCGCCACCCATGGCCGCGGTTTCTGGATTCTGGATGACATGTCTCCCCTACGCAAGGTCTCCGAATCTCTCGCCGCCGGCGATTATCTTTTTACTCCCGCGCCCGCCTACCGCATTCAGCGGGACACGAATACCGACACTCCACTGCCGCCGGATGAACCAGCCGCTGAGAATCCTCCCGACGGCGCAGTCAT
>JASICF010000217.1 GCA_030044775.1 Candidatus Sulfotelmatobacter sp.
GCCTTGAAGACTCCAAGCTTGGTTCCAGTGGCCACCGGGCTGATGGCGAACTTACGGGGATTGGCGACTGGTTGGCCGTCGATGATTCCCGAGCGCTTGGGCGCGCCGCTGGCTGGGCTGAGTTCGCTTGTGCTGTTTATTCTAGCGGCGATATGGGGAAGGACCGCCGAGCCAGAAAACATTGGCTTGCAATTTTCGCTTGCGACTGCTGTATCGCTTTTGACCGCAGTACACACGAATGCACATGACTACTGCCTGCTGGTCTTGCCGGCGGCTTTGACAGCGGAGTATTGTTTTCGCTTCCTGAAGGGTCAACCGCGGTGGCAGTTTGCACTCTGGCTTCCCATTTTGCCGATCCTGATCAGCCCGCTGTGGATATTACTTTGGCTTGTTTATGGCCACGTAAACTTGATGGCAATTTGGCTGTTGTGGTGGACTTGGTCGATTGCGAAGGAACTTTCGCGCGAGCAGTCATCTGTTGTTCTTCAGAATCGCAATCCGGCGTGAATTCAGAGTGAAGTTGCGTTTTCCAGTTGAGACTCTTCGGTGGGTCGCCCGCGGTCCCGCAACAGGATTACGGCCAGCATCGGCAGATACAGAAACACCACCGTCCATCGCCCGACTTCAGTGAAGCTGTGCGGAAAACGATACCATCGCCAAATGCCCGCACCCCAACTGAAGAAAACTGTCCAGATGATTTCGCGTCGCGACTTGGGAATGAACCAGAGAATGAAAGGATCGTAGAACCAGCGCTGCGGCATTATGGCGGCCAGCAACAGGAAGCGCGCATCTCGCTGGCGATATCGCAGAAGAGCCAACGCGAGCAAAGGGCCGGGAAGGATCGCGAGCGGAACGAAGCGGGCGTAGTCGCGGAGATTGCCGAGCCATGACGAGAGCCATGCGGGGAAAAGAAGAAAGGCAAAAAGTGTCACGAGCAAGCAGGCGATCAATCCCCGCCGTTTCGGAGTGGTTAATAGAATTGGCAGACCCAGTTGCGGTTTCGCCAGAGCGGCCGGCAGCATGAGCGGAAGAAAAGCCGCGGCGAGAATCAATGGAGTCCACTGCGCTTCCAGCAATCCTGCCCAGTAGGGGTAGGCGAAAAATATTAAGAGACGATGATAGCCGTGACGTGAGATACCGAAGGCGAGCAACGCTGAACTGAGTCCATAGAAAATGCCGCCCGCAACTGCAGGTGGCATCCAGACGAAGGGAAATCCAAAAATGGCGGCAGTCAGCGGGTACAGCTGCATCGGACGCCGATAGGGATTGCGACGAGTCAGCAGGTCCTGCGCCGCCCAAATGGCCCAGTTGAAGTCGCCCGCGCCCCGGTGAGCGTGGTGCAGCCACAACCAGCAATAACTTCCGGTCACCAGACCAATGAGGGCGGCAACTGTAATTCGGGTTCGCATCCGGCGATTTGCCGCTCCAGTTGTACCATAGGGACGATCGGCGGCGGCGGTTGCCTCGTGGCCGCGCAATGTGGAATTGCAAACGCGCTCGAAACTCGCTGTGGTTTTCGTTGTCTCGGCGATTGCCGCGGCCAGCGTCTGGTTTTATTTCGACCGAATTCTGGTAGCTCATCAGGTTGCCGATGCGGTAGCGCATGATCGTCCGCGCGGGAATCTATCCGATCTTTATCCCAGATGGCTGGGCGCTCGCGAACTGCTGCTGCACGGCAGAAACCCGTATTCTGACGATGTCACAATGGAGATTCAGGAGGGCTACTACGGGAGGCGGTTGGATGCTTCGCGGCCTAATGATCCGAAAGATCAGCAGGGTTTTGCCTATCCGGTGTACGTGGTTTTCTTGTTGGCTCCGCTGATCGGCTTGCCGTTCCACACAGTGCAAATACTTTTTTATTGGGCGTTGATCGGCCTGAGCGGGTTGAGCGTATGGCTTTGGCTGCGTGCCGTGAACTGGCGGTTGCAGACGATCGGCATGGTGATTTGCGCGGGGCTGGTAATGGGAAGTATCCCCGCTGTGCAAGGAATCAAACTGCAACAACTGACCCTGCTGGTTTCGGCTCTTCTGGCAGGATCGGCAGCATGCGTGGCGAGCGGATGGTTGTTTTGCGGCGGCGTTTTGCTGGCGCTCGGAACAATCAAGCCGCAACTGGCATGGCTTCTCGGCGTGTGGCTACTCATCTGGACGCTTGCCGACTGGCGCGGCCGCCGAAGATTTTTGTATGGCTTCGGTTTCATGATGGCGGTTCTTTTAGCCGGCGCGCGGGTGATGCTGCGCGGTTGGGTATGGATGTTTGCTCAATCTTTAGCGCAATACCACCGCTACACGCAGAATGCGTCGGTCCTCGATCAACTCGTCCCGTGGTGGCGGGGTGGACAGTTGCTCGCCTTGCTCGCGGTGATTGCCTGCCTGCCGTGGCTTTGGAAATCTCGCGTGGCAAAGATTGATTCGAGAGAATTCGGGGACGCGATTGCGCTGCTGATGGCACTAACTGTCCTCATAGTCCCAATGTATGCACCTTATAACCAGGTTTTGTTGCTTCCAGCGGCGCTCCTGCTGGTGCGAGATCGAAACGTGCTGATATCAAAATCCACGGCTTGGCTACTTGTCTTCGTAGCCGGAGCTCTTGCCCTTTGCTGGCAATGGATAACAAGTCTGGCCTTGAGCGCCGTTTACGAGCTTGTTTCACCCGCGTGGGCAATCAGTGGATGGAAGTGGCCCTTTTTTACAACGTTCGCATTGCCAGTGCTGGTTTTCGTGCTCATGCTTGAGCTGGCGCGGATGCGCTACCAGCGTTCTCTGATCGTCCGCCAGCAGGAGTAACCAAAAACAGAGCAACTAACAGAAGCCCTATCGGCGCGTAGGATCCCGCACGCAGAGCCCACAGATGCACTGGTGGCAGAAACAACCCAGCCAGCAGACCCAATACAACCCTATTTCTGGCGCTCGAAAGCAGCGGCATTCGGCCAGCCAGCCCGTGCCACGTGAGCGAGATCGGCAAGAGCAGGAGGCTCAAATCGTGCGGATTCAGGTGATAGCTCACCAAGAGCGCAAAGATAATCGAACTCGAGAAGGAGTGATCAAATCTGGTTTCTGCCAGCATCGGCAGTTCTGGATTTAACGGAAGCGTTGAGGAATCGTCCGAAATAGAATTCGTCTGCCTCCAATCGTTGAGCGCTTTCAGCAGGGCCGCCAGAGAAAGAATGCACAATGACGCAATTGTCCAAACTCGCTGATGGCGAGGAAGGAAGACGTAGATCAGGCCGCGGAAATTCGCC
>JASICF010000218.1 GCA_030044775.1 Candidatus Sulfotelmatobacter sp.
GCTCGCCAGTGGGCGAGAGCAGCCGAATACTGCGAATTGCCTCTTCCGTGTCGCGGTACTGCGGCAGATAGCGCAGCGTCAGGTTGTAAACTTCTTCGCCCCTCAGCACCTGGGTCAGTGCCGTCCCTCCCACAGCCGTTTGCACCGCATCCTGGACATCGGCCACGTTGATGCCCCAGCGGGCTGCTCTCTGCCGGTCCACCTGAATATCCAGATCGGGCTGCCCTGTGACCTGGAAGACTCCCAGATCCGCAATGCCATTCACCTTGCCCATAATGCCGGATATCTGATCGGCAAGACCCTCGAGCCGGTGCAGGTCGGTTCCGTACACCTTCGTGGCCAGTTCCCCTTTCACCCCGCTGACCGCCTCCTCCATGTTGTCCTCAATGGGTTGCGAGAAACCCCAGATTACGGTGGGGAACCGTTTCTGCAGCTCGTAATTCATGGCCGCAATCAGATTTTCCTTGTCTCGGTGAAAGACCGGGCGCCATTCCTTTTCCGGTTTCAAGCCAACGAAATATTCAGTATTGAAGAAGCCCGTGTGGTCAGTGCCGTCATCAGGTCGGCCCGTCTGACTCGTGCATTCTGTGGTCTCCGGAAAGGCGCAAAGAATCAGCCGGGCTTGGTTGGCAATGCCGATACTCTCCGTAGGCCCGATACTCTGATTGAGCGTGCCCCTGACCCAGAGCGCGCCTTCGTCGAGATGCGGTAGAAACTCGGAGCCGATCACGTTTCCGAACGCAAGATAGACCGCAACAAACAAGCTGGCCAGGCCGACACCCACGACGAGCACGCGCCGCCGAATCGCCCAATGGAGTGCGGCGCGGTATCTCACGGTCAGACCTTGCATGACCGGGTTATGCCACTCCCTCGTGCCCCTGCTGAACAGAAAGCTGGAAAGAACGGGGGCGAGGACTATCGAAAAGAACAGCGCTCCCAGCAGGGCAAAGGCCACCGTCCACGCCATGGGGCGGAACAGACGCCCCTCCACTGATTGGAGTGTAAAAATCGGCAGGTACGCCGTGATGATGATCGCAATTGCGTAGAAGACGGGCCGCTGCACCTCGTGCGCTGCTTCCTCGAGGACCGCGTTCATGGAACCCGAATTGTCTTCATGCCTGTGCGAAAGGCAGCGAACGATGTTCTCCACCATTACCACCGCTCCGTCGACCACCATGCCGAAATCGAGGGCGCCGATGGAAAGAAGATTGGCGGGAATACGCACCAGGTCCAGGCAGATGGCAGCGAAAAGCAGCGAGAACGGAATGGTCAGGGCCACGATCACCGCGCCCCGCACATTACCCAGCAGGAGCAAGAGAATGATGACAACCAGAATGATGCCTTCGGTGAGGTTGTGCAGCACCGTGTGCGTTGTCAGGTGAAGCAGATCGCTGCGATCGATGAAGGGTTGAACGGTGATCCCTTTCGGCAGAATCTGCGTGTTCAGCTCCTTCACCATCTTATTAATCCCGTCCAGTGTCGGCTGAGCATCGGCGCCCTTCTGCAGGACGAGAATTCCCTCTACCACGTCATCGTTATCGACCAGCTTGCCGTCCTGGCGGTAGTAGGCATCGCCGAACTGCCCGAGACGGATCATCGGCCCCTGCTCAACCACACCCAGATCCCTGATGCGAATCGCCGTTCCGCCTTTCGTGGTCACAACGGTGTTGCCGATATCCTGAATGTTCTGAACCAGGCCGACTTCGCGCACGTTGATCTGCTGCTCGCCCGCCTGAATGAAGCTGCCCCCGCCATTCACATTGTTATTCGTGAGCTGCTGTTCCACCTGCGCCAGGCTTAGCCCGTAGTCGATCAGCTTGTCCGGATTGAGCCGAACCTGATACTCACGGGTTGGTCCGCCAAAAGGATTCGTGTCAACCACGCCCGGAACGGACTTCAGGTACTTCTGCACCACCCAGGTATCGACGGTCTTCAGGTTCATCACGTCGTATTCCGGATTGGTGCTGCGCAGGGTGTAGAAATAGATCTGGCCAACCGGGCTCCAGTCCGTCCCCATCTGCGGCACAACCCCAGGCGGCAGGGTCACTTGCGAAAGCCGCTCCAGCACGCGTTCGCGGTTCTCGAAGTCCGTCGTTTCGTCGCCAAAAACCAGCTCGATCGTCGACAGGCCGAAGATCGACCATGAACGCACATGCGCTACGCCGGGAACGCCGTTCATGATGATCTCGATGGGGATGGTCACCTGCTGCTCGATCTGCTCGGCAGAGATGCCCGGCCACTGCGCGATGATGTCCACGTAGTTGTTGGCCACATCCGGATACGCCTCCACCGGCAGCCGCTCGAACGAAACAATGCCCCAGGCGAAAAGCAGAATGCCGATCGCCAGCACCAGAAATCTGTTCTGGAGCGAGAAGTCGACGATCTTCCGGATCATTGCGCCTCCAGCACCGATTCGAGCTGCAGAACACTCTTGACAACCTGCTGTCCGGGAGCAATCCCGGAGAGAATTTCCTGATTCCCGCCCGACTGCATGTCTCCCGCCTGCACCGCAATGCGTCTGAAGTGGTTCCCGCCTGCGGGCACATACACCCAGTCTTGATCGTGCAGGTGGAGAATGGCGTCGGCCGGGACCGTAGCATGAACTTCGTTCGTCCGTCCGGCGAGTGTCGCCGTCACAAACATTCCCAGTCGCAGCATTCCCGGGTTCGTCACCTCGATGCGCACCTTCGCGGTGCGGATTGTTGGGTCCAGCACCGGCCCAATATCGCTCACACGGCCCGCGAGCGCCTTGCCGGGGTAGGCGTTCAGGCTAAGCGTCGCTTCCTGGCCGACCTGCACCAACGGTAGATCGTTCTCGTAGACATCGCAGATGACCCAGACGTGAGACAGATTGGCAATGGTGAAGGCAGTCGCCGAACCTGAGTAGGTCACGCCCGCCGCTGCGGCGTTGGTGACGTTTTGCGCCACAATCACACCGGAAATCGGCGCGTAGACGCTTACGATGTCCGACGGATGGTTTTTATCGACGCCCAGCGTATTCAGTTGCCGGTTCGCCGCATCGAGATCCGCTTTCGCATCGTCTTCGGCGTCCTGAGCCTGTTCCAGCATTCCCTGGGAGATGGCTCCATGCGCGTAAAGATCCTTGGCCCGCACGTATGCCTTGTTGGCAAGCAACTCGTCGTTCGCCGCCTTCAAGTACGTGTCGAAGGCGTTGATGGCGTCAGGGCTTTGCACTTTCATCATCAATTGACCTTTGGACACGCTCTGATCCAGCGTGACGCGAATATCTACCACGCGGCCGCTGGCCAGGGAAATGACTGGAATTTCCTGGTTGATGTCGGGGAAGACGGAACCAGTCACCCTGAGCCTGTGCGGAGCTTCGACCTTTCCTGCCGCCACGACAGAAAACTCGTTAGGATGCTCGACCGTGACCACGCCTGCGTTGCTCACCTCTTCCACCGGCGGTGTCTGGGCCGCGCCCGATGCTGGATCGAATTTTTTTTCGCAGGCTGCCAGCGCCAGGCTGGCGAGCAGACCTCCGGCCACGGCTAGGTTTCGTATTTTTGTCACTGGATCACCTCCCGGCCTACCGCTTGATTCATTTGCGCCGCCGCCGTCAAATACGCGCCTACGAGGTTTACATAATTCAGCTGCACGGCGCGGTAATCGCTTTCCGCGTTTAAAAAGTCCAGCAGCGCCGCCCCGCCGTGTTGATACGAAAACCAGACCGTATCCCGCACGTGCGTCGCCTGCGCCAGATACTTATCTTTGTAGGGCCGCAATAGGATCAGATTGCTGTTCACCAGCGCGTACGCCGAATCCACGTCGCTGAACACCTGCGCTTGCGCCGCGTCCCGCAGCCTTTCATTGCGGTCAATGTCGATTTTCATGTGCAGCTTGTTTCCCTGGTTGCGGTCGAAGATCCGCAGCGGAATGCTCACATCCACGCCAAAGTAAGCGTCGATCGGAGGATTTCGCCCAACATCGAAACTGAACGTCGGATCGGTCGATCCGTTCGCCATCGCCAGTTTGTAGTTGAGCTGCGCTTCTTCCACGCTCTGCACCGCGGCTCGCAGATCGGGGCGGTTGTCCAGCGCTGCTTGACGGTAAAAATCCGGCGAGTCGATCTGGTCGTTGAAATCGAATGTTCCCGAAACGTCGAACTGATCGATCGGCGTGTGATCGTTCAGCAGCATCAGCAGTTGAATTTTCTCCGTCCTCAGATTTACTTCCGCCGTCTGCAGATCCGATTCATACTGCACCCGCTGCAGTTCCAGCCGGTCGAGATCGATCTGCGCAATATCCCCCGCGTCGAACCGGTCGCGGCTGATCTTCAGCACCTTGTCGTAATATGCGAGGTTCGCTTTCGAAACCTCCAGCACCGCTTTTGCCTGCAGCGTTTGCACGAACGCGCTGCGCAGGTTGAACAACAATCCGCGCTCCAGATCGTCCTGCTGCGAAATCGCAACCGCCGTCGCTTTTTTTGCCGCTTCGGTTCGCAATTCGCGCTTGTGCGCCCGCTCGTGCAGATAGCTCACCGTCGCCGAAGGCAGGAAATAGGCAAAAGGCCCGTGCGCAGGCCCTCCCGGAAACGGATCGATCTGATCGCCCAGGAAAGTCAATTGCGGATTCGGCCGGAGATGGGCTGTGAGTTCATCTGCCTGAAATTCGCTGATGTTCAACTTCCCGGCCAGCAGCGTCGGATTGTTCAGCTCCAGCCGGTTCTTCACTTCGTCCCACGTCCACACTTTTGGAAACGGCTGCGGCCCGGTTTGCGGCGATGACGGGGGCGCACTCTGCGGCAAACTTTGCGCGGTTGGTTGCGGCTCCGGCGCCTGCGGAATCGTCTGCGCCCAGCCCACGCCGGCGCCCGCGCACAACGCGCCCAGCCAGCAACATTTCCGCCAGAATTTTTCTTGCATTCCCAACCTGTCTCGCCCGGACCTCCACCCAGTCCGGTCTGCGCGCTATTCGAAATCGGGATTTTCACCCGTGGATTTTCGGGGTGGAATCCCTGAGGGATAAGTCGCAGCCCCAAGTGCGAAATTACGCCCGGCGGCAGCTGCATCGACAACTGTTTGAAGGCCTACCCGAGGAAGGAAACTGGAGGCGCGCGGCTCGCACATGCAGTGCAGGCCCGCATAAGAAGAGGTACATCGGGATGCGAAATTTCCCGCAGCGCAATTTCAAGATCCGGAAGCCCGGCTGCATTCGCTGCTGCCGCCGGAGGCGGCTGCAAACGGTTCGTCCACGCCGAAAGCTTGTCGCCGGCGAGCTGCCGCACCGTCCGCTTGCTCGTCGCCGATTCTTCCATCTCCGCCCGCATCACGTGCAGGTCGTCGGAGGCTGAGATAACCGGAAACAGCAGAACCAGCACGCAGCCCAGCGCCAGCAGGCATTGCAGCGCAGTCACTCGCCGTCCCGCTCGCGAACTCTCGCTTTGTCGCCACAGCCAGTACGCCGGCAGCGTCATCAGCATCCACGCGAGATTGAGCAATAACTCCATGCTTCGCAATCGAGAGAAAAAAATCGACCGGAGTGACGATACCTTGGCGCAATCAGTCTGTCAGAAACATAAACCAGAAGTCAATGTGACTGCCGTACTGCACCCTGCCTGTTTATTCGGCTGTCATTCCGGCCAGGCTTTTGCGCAACGAGAGTCTGCACTGAGCAAGAACGCGCCTTTGGCGAGAGCCTCCCTTTAAAACTCGGCAGGTCCTCACGGTCCCACCGCCACATGCAGCGGCCCCGGCGCCTGCAATTGCTTGCGGTAGAATACCTTCTTTCCCGCGATCGCTCCCTCTACGCTAACGTTCAACTGGTACGCTCCATTTGGTAGCGTGTCTCCAAACGGCAGCGTCATCCCCATCGTTCCTTTCGTCAGCGGAAAATGCTGGTACCCGATTTCCGTCGCCCGGCCGTTTTCCGCGACTGCCTTCACGTCGTAGGTCAGATCCACATCGTCCATCGTCGAGTTCGATACCTCCACGCTGCCGTCAATCCGGTTCCCGTTCACGTGCGCTGGAACCTTCCACTCGACTGTGATGGCATCGACCACCTTGATCTCAAATCCACGTCTCACCTCCTGCGGAGGCTGGCTCCTATCCGACACCGCGATCACAAAATCGAACTCTCCCGTCTGCCGTGCCTCGCCCTTCAGCAATCCGTCCTGCTGCAGACCGATCCCCGGCGGCAATTTTCCCTCTACCACGGCCCAGTGCAGCATCGGCACATAATTGCCCTTGACATGAAACTCCGCGTGGTACGGCCCCTGCAGATAGGTCGTCGGCAGCTTCTTCGTCTCGATCTGCAATCCGCTTCCGTTCTCTTTGTCGTCCTCTGAATCGGTCTGGCTCTGATCCGAGCCGCGCTGCAAATCCTGCTCCGCCGTCGTGCCCGCCGTAGTTCCCAAGCTGTTCGCTGCCGCGCTTTTCATGGCCGCCGCTGGTTTCGCCCACCCCGCCGCGCCCAACACAAGCATCGCCGCCAGCGCCATTCCGCATCGTATTGTCTGTGCCCATTCCGTGGTTCGCGATCTCATCAGCGCCTCATTCTTTCCCCTTCTTCAACCTATCATCGACTCAACCATGGAATGTAAAGATGTGTATAACTTGCGTGGTAATTGGTCATCCGGCGCGGTATCCGCAGGGGGTGCTTTTTTCGCTTCTTTCCGCTACTTATTTCCGCCCCTTGGGTTTAAGGCAGGTGAACTGATGTGCTAACCTCGGAGCTAACGGTGACCCGCTCCATACTGATGTCTTCCAGGGAGAAAGTTATGTCTGTGCGAAAAGCCGTTGTCCTTCTCGTTGCCCTTTCTGCGTTTGCGTTCCTCGCTGCCTGCGGAGGCAGCGGCTCAGCGCCCGTGAATCCGACGCCGCCGCCCTCTGGAGGCTTTAGCGACAGCAGCCTGAACGGCACTTATGTATTTTCGGTTTCCGGGACCGACGTGAACGGCTTCTCCATCGCGCTGGCCGGCACTCTCACTGCGAATGGCAGCGGTACCATCACCGGCGGGGCCGTCGACATTAACGACACCGAATTTACCGCCTCCGCGCCGAAGCTCACGATTAATAGCAGCACTTACAAGATCACCGTCGACGGTCGCGGCGAGACCCAGCTGAATCTGCCAAGCAATCCCTTTGGCAGCAATACCCCCGTCACACTGGATTTCGTTCTGCAGGACACCGGACATGGCCTGGTCACCGAGTTCGATCAAAACGCCACCGGCAGCGGCACCATCGATCTGCAGAGTTCCGGCGTTACGCCTGCCGGCTCTTACTCCTACGCACTTTCTGGCGGTCTGGTGGTCAGTAGCACCAGCGTGAGCACGCTCGCCTCGGCCGGCAATTTCGCCGTCAGTTCGGGGGCAATCACAGGCACTGCTGACTTCAACGATGCCGGCTTCGCTTACGCCGATCAAAGCCTTTCAGGTGCGATAGCGCTTGGCCCATCCGCCAACCCTTCCAGCACCTTCACCACGGCACAATTCGGAACCCAAACTTTCGACGTAATCGCGGTCGACGCGAGTCACTTGAAGCTCATCGAGATGGATACGGGCGCGACCCTTTCCGGCGATGCGTACTCGGAAACAAGCACCGCTTTGCCCGCCACAGCCGCCTTCACGATGGTCGGAGAGGCGGGTGGGGCGCCAATCGCGACAGGCGGACTGATGACCATCAGTGGCACCAGCATCAGCGGTAACGCGGACGTGAATGCCAACAGCACGCTCTCTCCGTCGCCGATATCATTCACTGGCACCACTGCCACAACGGGCGCGCGCTCCGTGCTCACTCTGACCAGCTTCCCGGTCGGCACCACGTATGTCGCATATCCCTCCACCAGCGGTTTGATTCTGCTTGAGATTGACGATTCCGGAATGATGTCGGGCGCAGCTTATTCTCAGAGCGCCTCGGCGGCACTCGGTGTCCCCGAGGGTTTCGGCCTGAATCTATCGGGCGAAAATAGCACGAGTGGTCAAACGACGGAGGTCGATGACATCGCCGAGTTCACCAGCGCTAGCGGCGGAAGCCTGTCCGGCGCCATCGACGAAAATTCCGCGCTGCAAACCGTGTATGGCGTTCCGTTCGACGGTACCTTCACCGCCGCATCGGGTGGTCGCGGCACGATCACTGCAACCGCGAGCAACAGCAGCGGCAGCAGCTCAACCCTCGAAGGCGTCCTCGATCTTATTTACTACACCGTCGACGGCACAACCTTCCCATTCGTCGAAATGGACGATGGCCAGGTTGCAACCGGTGTCTTCGTCCAGCAGACAACCCCCTCATCCACTTCCGTAGCCCTGCCGCACGCGATGTATGTGCCGCGCATGCTCTCGTTCCATCCCCACGGGGCAAAATCGAAGAAGGATTAGGCCGGTTCTCGAAGTTAAGACCCAAAAAGGCGCGGCTTCGGCCGCGCCTTTCTTTTGCCCTCTGCGGGTGCCCATCCTTGCCGCATCCACGACGATCCATTCGCCACCCTGCACGGTTTTGCGGCAAGGGTGGGAATCGCGAATGTCGCAGCAATGACTTTCGCGCGCCGCAGACCTTTCAGCCGTGCAAGTGTTTCTCCGTGTTTGTGACCTTAGTTACCTTTAAGAATTCTCTGCTCCTCGCGCACAATGCTTGCAAGCTGCTTTGTTCGATGTTTCGGAGATCACAAGTGCTCGATCGTCGCTTCGCGCGCGCATTGATAATCGTATTTCTAACCGCTTCCGCGGCCTCGGCGCGCGATCTTGCGCTGGTTTCCAACAAAACTAACGCTGTTGGCTCCCATGATGGCGGAATTTCCGTCGGTGATCTCATCAAAGTTTGCAAAGCGCAAAGCAGCCGCTGGCCCGATGGCAAGCCCGTCACCTTCGTGATGCGCCCGCCTTCCGCGCCCGAAATGAAGCTGGTATTGGAAAAGATTTACGGCATGTCTGAGAACGAGGTGAATGGCCTTATCGTCACCTCGAATCGCGGCCGCTTCAACCACCCTGCCATCGTCATCGCCAATTCCGACGACGATCTGGTGAACAAAGTCGCTTCGATTCCCGGCGCCGTAGGTGTGGTCGATGTCTATTCCATCAACAGCAGCGTGTCCGTAGTAAAGATCGCAGGCAAACTTCCGCTTCAACAGGGATATCTCCTGCATGGAAATTAGAGAGGCAGTGGGCAGTGGGCAGTGAGCAGTGAGCAGTGAGGAGTGACCAGTGGCCACGGATCAGTTGATCGGTGGTCGAAAAGCATCACCCCGAGCCCGGACAACTGGCCACTGATCACTAGCCACTGATTTTATGTCTTCTCCTGGCAAAAAACTCGCGATCCGAAAAGCGAACGAGAACCCGGCAACGCCCGGCCGGCAGACTCGCCGTTATCCGCGCTTTGCCCTCGATTCCCGCATTCAGGTTCGCATGTTTCAGAACGGCGAGTTCTCCAACTGCTGGGGACACTCGACGGAACTCGGGCAGGATGGTATCGGGGCAACCCTGACCGGTAAGCTCGAAAAGGGCGAGATCGTTTCGCTCGAAATCCCGCTTCCGCTGAGTCCCTACCCTTTAAAGGTCCGTGCGATCGTCCGTTATACCGATGGCCTCCGCTATGGCTTCGAATTTCTCACCCTCACTGTCACCCAGCGTGACACCATTCGCCGCGTCTGCGAAATGCTCGCCAACAAATCTTGAAGCTTGTGCGGCATCTAACATCTCGTCATCCCGAACAAGCGTTCTTTGCGAAGTGAGGAACCTGGGGGAGCGGCCGCGATGCCGTTCTGTGGCATCGCAACAAGCGCGATGCGACCTTCCTTAATTAGCTTTTCAAAGCTCTTCACTCACTCGATCACCCAGTGAGTGATGGCGCTGAGCGCACTCCTTTGCAGGCGAAGGGTCTGCCCTGAGCCGAGTCGAAGGGATCCGGGTGCGCATCCCAATTCGGCAGTTTCCGCATTGCAAAATTTTTCTCATTACCTGAGTAACTTTCGAGTTAATCCCCATGCGTTCTACCATTTCCTGTCTGAGCTTCAGAGGGGGAGCTTCGCAAAATGGGGGAACGTGTTACCCGCTCGCGCTCGCGCGAGCTCGCGCGTGCCAAGACTTTGCGCAAAGCGCTTGAGCGCGGCGCGGCGCCCTCTTTCGTTCCGCCGGAAGCTTCCAATCCCCTCGCGTCGCCTTCCGAGCTTTCCTGGCGTTGCCCCGAATCGTCCTCCCAATCGCACGAGCAAAATCTCGAAACCCGGCGTCGCTATCTCGAACAGATTTTCCATAATTCGCCTGACCCGGTAATCATTGTCGATCAGGAATTTCGCGTCGAGTGCGTCAATCCGGCTTTCGAAAGCATGTTCGGCTTCACCTCCGCCGACACTCACAATCGATCTATCGATGAGCTGGTTTTTCCTTCCGACCGCGCCGCCGAAGCCCAATGGATCGCTCAGTGCCTGCAGCGCGGCGAGCGCCTGACCCTCGAAACCAAGCGTCGCTGCAAAGATGGCAGCCTGCTCGACGTCTCCGTTTCCTCCGCCCCGCTTATCCTGGATGGCAAAGTAAACGCTTTCTATGCCGTCTATCGCGACATCTCGGAACGCAAGCGCGCCGAAGCCCTCAGTTCCGCTCTTTACCGCATCGCCGAAAAATCCAGTGCCACGCAAGATCTGCACCAGTTCTTCGCTGCCGTGCATGGCATTGTCGATGAACTCACTTCCGCTCGCAACTTTTCCATTGCCCTTCACGATCCCGAATCCAACCTGCTCACTTTCCCCTACTTCGTCGACGAGCAGGAGTCTGCTCCTTTGCCCCGTAGGCTCTCTCGCGGTCTCATCGAATATGTTCTGCGCACCGGCGACTCTCTCCTCTGCGCGCCCGGTCTCGCCCGCCAGTTGCAAAAACGTGGCGAAATCGAACACGACGGAGCATTTCCCCAGCAATGGCTCGGCATTCCCCTAAAGGTGAATCAGCATATTTTCGGCGTGCTCGTTCTCAAGAACTACACCGAGAATTTTTGCTTCGGCGAGCGCGATGTCGACGTGCTTACCCTGATCTCTCAGCAGTTGGCCGCTGCCATCGACCGCAAGCGCAATGAGCAGTCTTTGCGCCGTTCCGAAGTTTCTTACCGATCGCTGATCCAAACTGCCGTCTACGGAATCTATCGCTCCTCGCTCGATGGCCGTTTCCTCGACGTAAACCCGGCTCTGATCGGCATGCTCGGTTACAACTCCGCGCTCGAAGTGCTCCGCCTCGATCCGCAGAAACAAGTCTTCGCCGATCCCTCCGAATACAACCGCCTGATCGACGAATTTCGCCGCACCGGCCGCATCGATGGCATAGAGGTTCGCTGGAAGCGCAACGACGGCGGCTTGATCACCGTCCGCATCAGCGGCCGCGCCGTCGCCGCCGGCGACGAACCCGCTGACGTGATTGAAGCCATCGCCGAAGACATCACCGCGCGCCGCGTGCTCGAAGATCAATTCCGCCAGGCGCAAAAAATGGAAGCCGTCGGCCGCCTCGCGGGCGGCATCGCCCACGACTTCAATAATCTGCTCATGGTCATCGGCGGCTATACCGAAGTTCTCCTCAACCAGCTCAGTCTCGATCACCCGTTATTTTCCAAGGCCGAGGCTATTCAGCAGGCCTCCGATCGCGCCACTACCCTCACCCGCCAGCTTCTCGCTTTCAGCCGCAAGCAGCTTCTCGAACTCAAAGTCGTTGACGTCAACGCCATCGTGTCTGACATGCAGCGTCTCTTGCGACCGCTCATCGGCGAAGATATCGAGCTCACCACCCAGCTCGCTCCCTCCATCGGCTGCACCCGTGCCGATGCCGGCCAGCTCGAGCAGGTCATCATGAATCTCGTCGTCAATGCCAAGGATGCTCTGCCCAACGGCGGCAAGATTTCCCTTCGCACCGCCGGCGTCATCCTCGATGATTCCGAGCGCCCCGAGCACTCTTACATCAAGAACGGCTCCTATGTCACGATTTCCGTCAGCGACAACGGCCAGGGTATGGACCGCGAAACCCAAGCCCGCATCTTCGAACCCTTTTTCACCACCAAGGAAAAAGGCAAAGGCACCGGCCTCGGACTTTCCACTGTCTACGGCATCGTCAAGCAAAGCGGCGGATACGTCTTCGTTCAGAGCGAACTCGGCCGCGGCACCGCTTTCACCATCTATCTTCCGCGCGTCGATGAACCCTGCGACGCCCTCGCTTCCACGGCCGCGTCCCCATCTTCCGCGGGCGGATCGGAGACTATCCTCCTCGTCGAAGATGAGGAGTCCGTTCGCCAGTTGGTTCGCGAAACCCTCCAGTCCCGCGGCTATCGCGTTCTCGAAGCCGCCAACGGCGAGGGCGCGCTCGCTGTCGCCGCCGCACATAAGGACGCTCTGCACCTCGTCATCACCGACGTAGTCATGCCCGGCCTCAGCGGCCACGAACTCGCGCAGCAATTGCTCGCAGTTCGCCCTGGCGTGAAAGTTCTCTATCTATCCGGGTACGCGCAGGATGCCTTTCCGCCCAACGAATCGCACAACGCGTTTCTCCAGAAGCCCTTCACCCTGCAAAGCCTCGCCCGCAAGGTCCGCGAAGTTTTGGGCACGGCTTCAGGCGCAGCCTCAACGTCTTCCTGACCGGCCGAGCCGCCCAACCTACTTGTGAACAGCGGAATCGAATAACGGTAAACCACGCTGGCATCGTCTGGAAGAAAGCGCTTCGACGCCGCCTGAGCCGGCGAACCAGGGTCTTCCGGCGGCTGCTTCGGGGAAACGCGTGGGCGCGACTGGTTGGTGTTAAATCCCGGCTTCCCTCATTGACCGCACCGCGCGATTCTCAATGAGTTAACGCCCGCGCACATCGACGCGCCTTATCGACCGGCTTCCATCTAATTGGCCAGAAAGCGCGCAATCGCGCTTGCAGACGCAGCGACAATATTTCCATCCTTCTGAATAAGCAGACCGGTCACCCACGCATCTCCCGGCAAGCTGCCCGTCACCGTGCCCCCGTTGCCAAAGGCGGAGTCAAGTTTGCCATTCGAGTCGAGGCGCGCCAGAGCGTAATCGACAACTCCAGACTCGCTGTTCAAGAGCCGCCCGCCCAGCACCAGTTGCCCGTTCGATTGAAAAGCGGCCGCGTACGGAAGGCTCTCGTTCCCCGCTGCGCCAAAAGAAAACGGCGTGGAACTGAAAGTCGGATCCGTTTTGCCGTTTTCGGCAAAACGAGCCGCTTCTACCTCCTGGGTGAGAGATTGGCCCGTTTCGTTGACGCTCGTCGCCACAATGTATTTGCCGGTCGACTGGAAAAGAGCCAGCGCAGCGGTGTTGAAATTTGCACTGATCGCCGTGGGTTTTGCTTTCGTCACCGCCGATTGCAACACACCGGCCGAGTTGAATTCCTGCACGGAGCTTTTCGTCTCATTTCCGCTGCCTTCCAGCGCGACCGACAGGTAGTCGCCGTTGGAGAGGATCGCCAGCGCCGCGGGTTGAGGCGTTCCGGTCGGCGCCTGCGCAATTCCGCCTGTGCCAAACGACTTGTCCAGTTTGCCATCGGAGTTGTAGCGCACGAGCGTGGTGGGCAGCGTCCCGCCCAATGCGGCATCTCCTCCTCCGCCCACTACAATTTGCCCATTCGGTTGCAGCAGAAGCGCGCTCGCTCCAAACCCGGTTGTTTGCACGATGCCCGCATCGCCAAAGCTCGGGTCCAGCCCACCGTCTGGCGTGTAGCGAAACAGAGTGATGTCGTTTTCACCCGTGGACGTGATTACTTCGTTGAGCACAAGAATGTCGTCGTTCGGCTGCACTGCCATCGCTACCTTGGTAAATGCGTAGGAAGACATAAACGTGATGGTGATCCCGTTCGCGCCAAAACTGGTATCCAGTTGCCCGCTTTCGCTGTAGCGCAGCAAACCGATCGAGTCTGGAGCCGGACCCTGCCCGAACGCGACGAGGTCTCCGGTGGATTGTTGGATTGCATACAAGGGAGCGACACCCGTGCTACTGGTGCTTACGATCCCGCCCGTGCCGAAACTGGGATCCAAACTGCCTGGGCCCTGGGCTTGTGCATAGCAAAAGCTGAACAGCAGAGCGAATCCCGGCAATCCGACAGCCGCATCCAACCAGATTTTTCTCATGGCTGTGCCCCTCCTGGCCGATCTAAGTTACTCTCACAAGGCTTGCCGGTTGTCACGCCGATGTCAGGGCGGTGTGAATTGTTGGTAAACGGTCCTGTTAGCTGAATCTTCCATTTCATGTAAAAAGATTTATTGCACGCGCCCTACAACCTCACCCCATTTATTGACGGAACCCCCGCCGCAATTCAACACAGCCGCAAATAACACATTGCAATTCTGAGCGAAGCGCATGCGAATGCATGCGCGAGTCGAAGAATCCCTGCAAGCAAAAGCGCCTTCCTACGGTAAGCCACTCCGGGGTTCAATTGGCGGGCCGAAGCAACGTTGCCCCTCTTGTCGCGCTCTTGACGACTGCGGGATTCCAAACCATGAATCCCC
>JASICF010000219.1 GCA_030044775.1 Candidatus Sulfotelmatobacter sp.
CACCCGGTCACACGCGGGTTCTTGTGCGCTAAAGTCGCGAAATATCTGGATCGCGTCTATTCGCCGCATCGCGTCCTGTATCCGATGCGGAGGATCGCGCCAAAGGGCCCTTCCGATTCTCGAGGCGCAGGCGGAAACGCCGATTCCTCGCAGGCTTTCGTCCGCATCGGCTGGGAGGAAGCGCTGGATGAGATTGCGTCGCGCTTTCGCCGCATCATTTCCGAGTGCGGAAGCGAAGCGATTCTGCCGTACTCCTATGGCGGGAATTTGGGCGCGCTGAATGGCGCGTCGATGGACCGGCGTTTCTTTAGTCGCCTTGGTGCTTCGGAACTGGAGCGAACCATTTGCTCTTCAGCGGGCGAGGCCGGCCTGATTTCGGTACTCGGCGTGAAGCTCGGAACCGAACCCGAGCAGTTCGTTCATTCCCGTTACATCATCGCTTGGGCGGCGAACATTCACGGCAACAATGTTCATCTCTGGCCGTTTATTACGGAAGCGCGGCGCAAGGGGGCGAAGCTGGTTGTGATCGATCCCTACCGCACGCGGACTGCCGCTTGCGCCGATTGGTATCTTCCGATCAATCCGGGTACCGACGCGGCGCTTGCGCTCGGCATGATGCACGTAATCATCGCAGAGAACCTGCACGATGCCGATTACGTTGCGAAATATACGTTGGGGTTTGAGCAACTGCGGGAAAAGGTGAAAGCATATCCACCGGAGCGCGTCTCGCAATGGACTGGAATTAGAGCTGAGGATATTCGCACGCTGGCGCGAGAGTACGCTTCCGTGCGTCCATCCGTGATCCGCTTAAATTATGGGGTGCAACGCACGGAAGGCGGAGGGATGGCTACGCGTGCGATCGCGATGCTGCCCTGCATCACCGGATCGTGGAAGAACCTTGGTGGCGGCTTGCAGCTCTCAACCAGCGACGCGTTTGGACTGAATAAAGAAGCATTGAGGCGCCCGGATCTTAAGCCGGATGGATGGACTCGACTGCCGCGATCCGTGAACATGGTCGAACTGGGTGCGGCCCTGAACACATTGACTGATCCGCCGGTGAAAGCGCTTTTTGTGTATAACTCGAATCCGGCAGCGGTTTGCCCGAATCACAGCAAAGTAATCCGCGGGCTGATGCGGCCTGATTTGTTCACCGTGGTCCATGAGCAGTTCTTTACGGACACGACCGACTACGCCGACATTGTCTTGCCGGCTACGACATTTTTTGAACACAAGGATCTGCTGGCGGCCTACGGCCACTATTATCTCCAGATTTCGAACCAGGCGATCGATCCCTTGGGCGAGTGCCGTTCCAATGTCGAGGTATTCCGTGCTCTCGCCGAGCGTATGGGCTTCGAGGACGCGTGCTTCAGTGAAACCATTGAACAGATGATTGATGGTGCTCTGCATTCGGAAAATCCCTGGTTGCGGGGCATCGATCGCCAGCGACTGGAGACGGAGAAACACGTCCGGCTGAATTTTTCCGGTTCGGACTCCGCGCCCGGGGCTGTTCGTAGTTCGGCAGCGTCTCACGCGCCATTTCTCCCCTTCGTGGAGGGAAATTTCCGTACTCCATCGGGCCGCGCTGAACTTTACAGCGAAGCGATTGAAGCGTTGGGTCTTGATCCTGTGGCCGAGTTTAAGCCGGCAGCGGAATCCCGCCACGGAAGCGAGAAAAACAAGTTTCCGCTCGAAATGCTGGCGCGCAAGTCAGACAATTTTTTGAATTCGAGCTTCTCCAATTTACCCTCGGTTCAAACCATGGAGGAAACCGGCCTGCTCGAAATCAATTCAGCAGACGCTTGCGCGCGAGGAATCGCCGATCGTGACGAGGTAAGGGTCTACAATCAGCGCGGAGAAATTTTTCTGCGCGCCCGCGTCGACGGCACCGTTCAACCTGGGGTGGTTTCTGCCAGGCTCAACTGGGCCAAACTGACTCCGGAGGGGAAGAACATTAACGTGCTGACTTCAGAAAAACTTTCCGATCTGGGCAACTCGGCAACGTTTTATTCCGTCTTGGTGGAGGTGGAGTTAGTTGGCGATTAGTGGCCTCAGTTCCCGTGGAACGAAATGAATCCATGGGTATCGGTGGCTAACTCAAGACCAAACAGATCGGGCCAAGACTGGGCACCAACGCGGTCCAGCAGCCACACAACCTTGGAGCTTTCTGCTTCTCTACGTATAATGATCGTTTTCCCACATCCCAGAGGCTGAGGTCGTAGCGATTCATTTTTGTGCTCATGCGGAGAAAGCTGTGCCCCTGCGCGGCCCGCGCTTTTTCGTCGCGGCGCATCCTCGACCCTCTTCCTGGCTCGGTTTGGGCCAAAACATGAGGCGGTTGGGGTGCGCGCTGGCACTCGGGCTGCTGGTTTTTTCCGGTCTTCGAAGTTGGGCGCAAAGCGACGTGATCTCCGAGATCGTGGTGCAGGGCAATCGTCGGATCCCCGCCGAGACGGTTAAAGCCCGCATCTTCACTCATCCGGGCGATATTTACGACCCCGCGGCGCTGGAGCGCGATTTCAATGCGCTCTGGAACACGGGCTACTTCGAAGACATCAAGTTTCTTCGCGAACAAACGGCCAAAGGATGGCGTTTGATCATTCAAGTCAAAGAAAAGCCCACCATCCGCGAGATCAACTACGTCGGCCTCAGTTCCATCTCCACAAGCGACGTGCTCGACCGCTTTAAGGAAGCCAAAGTCGGATTGTCCGTGGAAAGTCAGTACGATCCGACAAAAGTAAAGAAAGCCGAGGTAGCCATCAAGGGCCTTCTCTCCGAACACGGCCGGCAGTTTTCTACAATCCGCACGGAGGTGCGTCAGATTCCTCCGGCGGCCGTGGGAATCACCTTCGTCGTCAAAGAGGGGCCGAAAGTCAAAGTCGGAAAGATTCGCTTTGAAGGCAACAAGAACGTGAAGACCCGGATTTTGCGCTATGCCATGAAGAACCTCCGGCCGATCGGCATTCCGCACTCCATCTTCCTGGAAAATATTTTTGCCCGTACTTATGACGCCACCAAGCTCGAGGAAGACACCGAGCGCGTGCGCAACGAGTACCAGAACCGCGGCTATTTCAAAATGAACACCGTGGGCGAACCTAAGACGCAGATTCACGACACCGGCCATCAGGGCGGCCATATTCCACTGATTCAGAGCGGTCCGGGAAAAGCGGTCGATATCACGATGCAGATCGACGAGGGTGAGCGCTATACCCTGGGCGGCATCACCTTCAAGAACACTAAGACGGTCACGAATACCAAAGCGCTGCGCAATCTTTTCCCCATTAAAGACGGAGACATTTTCAGCAAGGAGAAAATCGCCAAGGGCCTTGAGAATCTGCGGAAAGCCTACGGCGAACTGGGATTCATCAACTTTACTTCCATCCCTGACACTCGCTTCGACGATGAAAAGAAACAGATCTTCCTCGATGTGGATGTGGACGAGGGAAAGCGGTTCTACGTCAGGCGCATCGAGTTTGAGGGCAACACGACAACCCGCGATAAAGTGATCCGGCGCGAAATCGCCCTCGAGGAAGGCAGTGTTTACAACTCTCGCCTATGGGAACTGAGCCTCCTCCGGCTGAACCAGTTGGGATATTTCGATCAACTGAAGCCCGACGATCCCAACACGACCGTGCGCACGCTCGATGAGAAAGACGGCTTGGTCGATCTGACGCTCAAGGTCCACGAAAAAGGGAAGAACAGCATCGGCTTGAACGGAGGCGTAAGCGGCCTGGAAGGCGCGTTCGTCGGCATCAACTATGCGACCAACAACTTTCTCGGTTTGGGCGAGACGCTCTCGGTTCAGGCCAGCATTGGGAACCTGGCTCGCAGCATCCGCTTTGGTTTCGTTCAGCCGTACATGTTTGACCGTCCGCTGCAGTTCGGCTTCAACATTTACTACAACCGGGTCAACTACGACCAGGCGCGGCAGCTCTCCATCTTCAGCGGACAAACGCTTAACCTACCCAATACGGTTCTTCAAAACCTGCAGAACTACTCGCAATCGAGCGCCGGATTTACTACCTCATTGAGCTACCCCTTGCGCCACTCCTTCAAGCGTGTTGGCATCACTTATTCGTTTGACCGCTCGTCGTTGGTGGCTCTGAGCACCGCCTCGAAGAACCTGTTCACGTACCTGGCTTTTCGGGGTATTTCCGGCCCGCAAGCGCTGGAAGGAATCCTTACCAGCAAGATCTTCCCCAACTTCTCTTTTAACACGCTCGACAGTCCGATCTCGCCGCATCACGGGCATCAGTTCACCGCGGGCGCCGAGCTTGCCGGCTTAGGCGGAACGATTCGTTCGATTCGCCCTGTTGTTCAATACAAGCGATTTATCCCGGTGCAAAACCGGCGTAACGCCCTGGGCTTCAACTTCCAGACTTCGTTCATTACCGGCTTCGGCGGGCTAGTTGCGCCGCCGTTCGAGCGCTCGTACATGGGCGGAGAAAACGATCTCCGCGGCTTCGATATACGTTCCATTTCTCCCGTTGCCTTCTTGCCGAATGTGGGTTCGATCAGTCTGACCAACCGCGACGGAACTCCGGTGCTGCTCGATCCGCAGAATCCGCGAGCGGGAGCGGTCAAAGTGCCGATTCCGATCGATCAAATCGTCTTTCCGGGCGGCGACTTCAGCATGGTCACCAATTTCGAATATCGCATCACCATCGTCGGCCCGGTGGCGCTGGCTCCGTTCATGGATACCGGCATCGATCCCATCCTTCGCCGCTCGCAGTTGCAGATTGCGCAGGTGCAGTATGAAACCGTCGTGGGTACTCCTCTCGGATGTCCACAACTGGTGCAAACCGCGACCGCCAATACTTGTACTCTGGGTAGCGTTTTGACCCCGCCGCCTTCGCAGGACTTGCAGGTCTTTGGCCAGACTAACTGGAGGCCAAGAATGTCCACCGGCCTCGAGCTGCAAGTGTTTCTGCCTGTGATCAACGCGCCCTTCCGCATTTACTGGGCCTATAACCCGCTGCGCTTGGATGAGCCCGCCAATCCCCCGATTCCGATTACCGCGTCCATGTTCCCGCAAACCTGCAATCCCAAGACCGGGTGCCAGCTGACGGCCGCGGGAGCCTATACGTTCAACCTGGCGCGGAACGCCTACGCTCCCACGTTTCTTTTGCGCGAGCCGAGAAAAACCTTCCGCTTCACTGTGGCCACTACTTTCTGAATCTCGACACCCTCAGGTTTGACGGAGTCGCAACGCCTCTCTATAATCGTTACGTTCCAGGGCACTGTAGAAAAGATCAAGGTTGGACAGCACGTCCGCAACTCCGGTGCGACATGCCGGCATGCCAGTGCGGCGAGTTCCGATAAGCGTCTGACGGGGCGATCGTTCGAAAAGCAAGACTTCCGTGAATGCGGCCCAGCGTTGCCTGAAAAGGGCGATCCGAGTTCTTCCCGGAACCAGATGAGATGCAAAAGTGTGACCGGAACCGAATTGAGCGGGGCCGGAAGGTACGAAATCGGAATGTACGAAAAAATTCCAAGGAGTTGAATCGATCCAATGACAAGCAAGTTTCTGCGTTCGCTTCTGGCCGTTGCCGTGATCTCCATGATTTCCGCATGGGCCCAAACCGCCGGCGCCGCTCCCACCGAGCCTCCCAATGCGCCCTCAGCCGCCGCCTCTGTTCCTGTCGCTACCGGAACCGGCACCAAGATCGGAACCATCAACATTGAGCAGGCCGTTCTCAACACCAACGAGGGCCAGCGCGACTTTGCCGCCCTGCAAAAAAAGCTGGAGCCAAGGCAAAACGAATTGAAGTCGCAGAACGATGAGCTGGAAAGCCTGCAGAAGCAGCTCGATACTCAGGGCCCAAAGCTCAACGATGATGCCCGCGCGGAACTGGTCCGCCAGATCCAGGACAAGAAAAAGGCTCTCGATCGCGCGGTGCAGGATTTCCAGGAGGATGGTCAGAATCAGCAGAAAGAAGTCTTTCAGCGCATTCTGCAAAAAATGGCTCCCGTGATCGTGAAGCACGCGCAGGATGGCGGTTTCGCCATGATCGTCGACACTTCCAATCCGTGGCCGCAAAGCCCGGTGCTGTGGTACGACGGCAATAAGTCTGACATCACCAAGGCCGTGATCGATCTTTACAATACACAGTCGGGAGTCCCTGCTCCCGCGGCTGCCGCACCAGCGGCGGCCAAACCTGCGGCCCCGAAGACGACCACTCCGAAGCCCGCAGCGCAGAAATAGACTCGTCGCGGGCAGCCCCCAGCGACACCGAGTGAATCAGGAAAGTTCCCAGCAAGCCGCACGAGAGTGCGGCTTTTTTCTTTCTCGCAACCCATCCAACGAAGCAGTTGGTGGTGTCTTTACCGGCAACGACCTATTTTCAGAAGAATCGCGCTGGGAGGATGCCATGTTTGAAAGCACCCTGAATTCGCCATGGGACGGGCGCTCACGCCGGAGCCTCACGACTTTTGCTTCGTTTGGCATGCAAGCGATTGTGGTGGTTGTGCTGCTTATCTTGCCGCTGCTTCGCCCGCTTGGTACACCCTGGTTTCACCATCTTTCCACTCCCATTAGCCTGTCTGCGGTTCCGCCGGCGACTGTTGTAGTGCACTCACGATCTGCCGCGGGCGCTTCTGCCGACCAAGACGCCGCAGAGATCGTCCTGCAACAGCCAGAGGAGATTCCGAATCACATCGCACCCGGCGAGGGCGAAGTCTCCCCACCGATCGCATCTTCCGGCCCTTATATTCCCGGACTCAGAGGAGACGGTAGTTCGAGCGGAGTCTGGAACTCACTTGGAACAAGTTCGGCTCCGGTCATTCCGAAGCCTCCGGTTCCGATCGCGCAGACCGTTCGCCTGTCGCATATGAGTGAGGGCGATCTGGTTCACAAGGTCGTGCCCGCGTATCCGCCGCTGGCACGAACCGCTCGTATTCAGGGAGTCGTGATTCTTCAGGCGATGATCAGCAAATCGGGCGCCATCGAGAATCTGAGGCTTCTTTCCGGACACCCGATGCTCGCGCCTGCAGCTATTGAAGCCGTGCGGCAGTGGCGCTATCGCCCTTACATCCTCAATGGCGAGCCCGTGGAGGTCGAGACACAAATCACCGTGAACTTTTCGTTGGCCGGCAACTGAGTTATTCCGCAAGGCGGCGCCCCTGCCAGGGAGTAGTCCCAGCGTAACCTGAGGTGGGACTGGCGCCGCCGCTATAATCGAATTTTCATGGCAACGACTGCAGAAGTATTGAGCCGCGTGGCAACGCGTCCCACGTGGGCGGAAGTTTCGCTCGCGACGTTGCGGCAGAACTTTCGCACAGTGAACAAACACGTCGGAGCGGGCGTAAGCGTTTGTGCCGTTGTGAAAGCCGATGCCTACGGTCACGGCGCAATTGAATGTTCGCGCGCTCTTCAGGCAGAAGGCGCAAAGTGGCTGGGCGTAACCTCACTCGATGAAGCAATTCCGCTGCGTACAGAAGGCATCGAAACACGTATTCTCCTCATGACCGGTTTTTGGCGCGGCGAGGAAGGGGAGATCGTTCGCCTGGGTCTGACGCCGACCGTGTGGGAACCCTGGCATGTCGAACTGCTCGAAAAGGCCGCGGCCTCGGCGTCCGTCAAGCATGCGGTGAATTTGAAAGTAGATACCGGCATGGGCCGGCTGGGCGTTTCTCCGGATGAGTTGCCCGGCCTGTTGAAGGCTTTGAGTGCTGCCCCCCATTTGGTTGTCGAAGGGCTTTCGACGCATCTAGCATCCTCTGAAATCATGGACGCTCCATCCGTCGAGGAACAGACGCGCCGTTTCACGGAAGCGCTGCGCGTTGTGCGCGCCACCGGTTTCGATCCCACGCTGGTCCACATGGCGAACACCAGCGCTCTCATTTCGCGCCGGGAAACCTGGAACAACGTGGTGCGCCCCGGAGTGGCGCTCTACGGATACTATTTGCCGTTCCAGCGCGCGGGGAGGGAAGTGAGCGGGGGCACGCTGCGGCTTTCGGTGAAGCCGGTTCTTACCTGGAAGACACGGATTCTTTCTCTGCGGAATTTCGCCGCCAATCAGCCCTTGGGTTACAACGGGACCTACGTGACGAAAGCTCCGGCGCGCGTTGCCGTGCTGCCTGTGGGCTATGCGGATGGTTACAATCGCCAGCTTTCGAATCGCGGGCGGGTTATTGTCCGCGATCACTACGCGCCGGTTGTGGGCAGCATCTCCATGGATTTAACGCTCGTTGATGTGACCGGCATTCCCGGAGTCGCTGTCGGCGACGAAGTCATTCTCCTTGGGACCAGCGACGGCCTGAGCGTGGATGCTCTCGAGCATGCTCGCTGGGCGAACAGTTCCCCCTACGAGATTCTCTGCAATATTTCAAAGCGGGTGCCGCGGAAGTACGGGAGCTAGACAGGTGGGCTAGGCCCTCTTACGTTCTTTTTGCAATTCCATGTATCTACGGAGGACGGCGTTCATTGAGGATTGATACCCCCGGCCCTGTTTGCGGAAAAACGTGAGGACGTCTGGGTCAATTCTCAATGTGATTTGCTTCTTGGGTCCAGGCCAAACGATCGCGTTGGCGAAGAATTCTGGGCCCAGTTCGGGAGCGTCGGACACGTCTATGTCCTCATCGCGAAGCGCATCAACCCGCTTCCAATCTATCTTGGATCGCTTTTTCGTATTGTTTGCGTTCACGACGGGTTGCCTTCCTTAGCGAGATGATGCGAATGTTTTCCGGACCACGCTCCGTGAAAACGGCCACCAGTGTGCGTCCCCGGCTTGTGCCAACCCCAATCCAGCGCTTTTCGCCATAATCCTGCCGTGCATCGACATGAGCTAGAAGTAGTCCGCGGAACATCTCTTCCGCAGCAGCAAAATCGAGCCCGTGCTTCCGAACGTTCGAACGGTTCTTCGCCTCATCCCACTCAAAATGATAGGAAAGCGAGGGTGGTATGTTAAAGCGTTCAGCCATGACAAAGCGCACCCCCAAGTGGGCTTGCCAGCCCTCCTTTTTTCCGGGTTTCGGACGGCTTGGGCTTTGCCGTGTTTGATTCTGTCGCCATCCCCGGCTTTTCTCTCGCGAGACGCGGTGTCCGCTCCGCGTGGAGTGCGTGAAGTCATGGCCTTTCGGCCGCCCTTTTTCCTACTAGCCGGATCCAGCTTGGAGTGTGCCGTGTCCGTGGCTTTGCAGCGATGAACTAGAATCGGTCTAGCCCGACCGACCGGAATGACCCGGCACCTTTAATTGTAACTCCAAATGTAGTTACAGTCAAGAACCGGCTAATCATCTTATTTTTGAATGATTAACCTCCGATTGGCGCCCCCGATGGCGCCAGCTCCGGCTCATCCGCGTCCATTCAACGCCCATCCCTCGCGCTTCACTGGGGAAAGGCTGATGTGCCACGGCACCTTTGTTATTCTCGGAATTACATGCCCTCGCCCTACGCAAAGTGGATGTACGATTGGGAGCACCGGCTCACGTCGGTGGACAACAACCGTGTTGTACGCCCACTCGAGTGGGGTCTGGATTGGGCGCAGAACTGGCCGTGCCGGAACGGCTGGCATCCCGGGCAAGAGACCGAAGACCCAGCTAAATTCTTGATCGATTTCAACCGCCGCATCGTCGCATCGAGCGATAGATTCTACTCTTACGTTCGACCCGCGGATTTCCTGCTAGAGACGCGCGA
>JASICF010000220.1 GCA_030044775.1 Candidatus Sulfotelmatobacter sp.
CGTTTGCAAATCGGCGCTAAAAGCAAAAGCATTAGCGTCGAATTCATGATTTGTTCCGATGATGGGTGCTTGATTTGCCAAGGCTGACATAAGTCGCTCCACTCTGCTCGTTTGAGCTTACTTCTGAATTTGCAATTCAACTGAGGCCCGACCGACTTCCTTACTCTCTCCTGAGGCAGTAAGACCACGCACAATTAGGACGTAAGTGCCGGATACCCGATCCGCTCCGGGCACCTGCACCGGCCACTGATCTTGCCCGGCAGCTACTGGAATCGCGAGCGACCATTCCAGCTTTCCGGCGGGATTATATAACTCGACGGCATGACTGGAGTAGCCGTCGGGCGGGATCCTTACAAAAATCAAGAAGCCTTCCCCCGAATGTATCGAAATCGTCTCCTCGCCGGATCCCCAGGTTCCTACATTCACCGCGGCAAAAGGCAAGACCCGCGGGCGGTTCAACGCTTGGCGCAGATGCGGGTAAGTAATCAGGTTCTGGTACCCGACCATGGCTAACAATAAGGCCAGCACGGGGACGGCCAACCTCGGACGCAACCATGCAAGCCATCCCGCTCTTGAGGGAACCGCTGTCACAGGCGCCTTCCGCGATATCGGTGCCGACGCTTCCCCCAACACCTGCTTGCTTTGCTCAACGAATAGAGCGCCGGCACGGATGTCGAGGGCGCAATCGGGACAATCAAAGAAATGTTCTTCGAATTCGAGGCGCACGTCGGGATCGAGTTCGCCAAGCAGATATTTTTCGCTTACTTGTTGACGAACCACCTCATCGTGGTTCATAGCTAGCATGTCCCCTCGTAGTATGGTGTCGCGATACGGCCCCGCGTTTCGCACGCTCTCAGGCCGAACTAAACTTCCGATTGCTTTCTCCCCTATCTTTTAGATACAAGGACTTGAATGATTGCTTGGCGCGGTGCAGCAATACCCGCAAGTAATCCCGGTCAACACCGAAGTCACGGCATACCTCGTCTTTGTCGCGCTCCTCGAGGAAAACCTCGCGCAGCAATCGCCTATCGCGTTCTGAAAGTTGTTCCAGTATCTCTCTGACTTTCTTTTCCGTTTCTTTCGCCGTGAGGACGCCCAGGAGATCGGTCTTTTTATCCGGTATATCCGACTGCTCCTCGTCATCGATCGAATCGAGTCGGGATCCAGCCCGATAATGCTCGAGCAGAACGTTGTTGCAAATGGAGTTCACGAACGAACCCAGGCGCTCTGGCTGCAGGATTCTCCCCTCCCGCAAAGCCAGAAAAAATCGAGTGAAGGTTTCCTGGCGAACGTCCTCGATCGCCTCCGGTGACTTTAGGCGCGAACGCAGCTTGATCTGGATCAGCGCGCCGAAATAGGCGCCGAAATGTTCTTGAGCACGGTAGTCTCCGGCTCGCAGACGCTCGAGGTACGGCTGGTCAAAGGGCTGAAATTGCAAGAAACCGCCACGCGGACCCTGAAATGGCAAACAGTGTAGCACCACGGGAGACGGACCGCGGTCATTTTCCAGGTTGAGCGCAGGGAGAGACGTGAGCTTCAGAGCGGTACATCGGCTGTGTACTCGCTTTGCCGACGGTATGGAGCGAGAAGCATGCACTGGAAACGGCAAAAGACTTCTTAATTCAACGACAGATCCAGTTCTTTGAGGAGATAACATGAGGAAATGCCGGACCCGCTCCCCCCGGTCGGTTCCGGCATCCTAACGGGACCCCAGCCCAGAGTTGCAAAGTTGGCGTCCACAGTGGTGCAATCGCCTGACAACGCGAAAATCCCACTCATTGGCAATAGTGCCGAAAAGGAACAAATCGTTTCACTGCATTGATACGATTTGGTGGCTTCGGAGGTCTCGGGGATTGTTCCATCGGATGTCATAAAAGAGAACCAGCGGCACCAAGAGCACGAGTTCGCCCACCCCACTGGTAAACTTGCCCCATAGAGAACAACCATGGCCTCGCCCTCCCCCACAAAACACGCGGCGACCTCGCAAGCAGGCGATCGTCCGGTGGCGCCCGAGCCTTCGTTCGCCGAGCGAGCCCGCACGCTGGTTCACGTCGGCCGCATTGGCAGCCTTTCCACGTTGTCGCGCAAGCAGCCCGGATTTCCCTTTGGCTCGGTGATGCCTTACGGGCAAGACGCGGTTGGCCGGCCGATTTTCTTGATCAGCACCATGGCCATGCACACTCAGAATCTGCAGGCCGATCGGCGCGCCAGCCTGCTGGTTACGCAACCGGATGCGAGCGGCGACCCGCTAGGCGCATCGCGAGTCACGCTTGTCGGGAATGCTGCGAAGATTCAAGAGCCGGAGGTTGCCGAGGCGCGAAAGCTTTATCTCGAGCGTTACGCCAACAGCAAGTATTGGGTCGATTTCGAAGATTTCTCGTTCTATCGAATGGAAGTGCTCGATGTGTATTACGTGGGCGGGTTCGGCGTGATGGGATGGGTCGAAGCGTCGGATTACACGCAGGCGAAGGCCGATCCCCTTGCCGACTCCGCCGCCGCAATTCTCGAACACATGAACGCCGATCACAAAGACGCATTGGTTTTGCTTGCCCGCGCTTTCGCCGGCATTGAATCTCAGGAAGCATCCATGACCGCGGTCCGCCCGGCTCGGTTTTCATGTGCGGCTGAAAACCGACGAGGGCATGAAGGGCGCGCGCATTGCATTCGTGCGGGAAGTTCATGATCCTGCGGAAACACGCAAGGTGTTGGTCGAGATGGTCCAGCGGGCGCGCGGGAATTGATGAGCGCGTAATAAAGCCGCATAGATCCCGAGAATTTCATTCCTGCAACGAAACGAAGCCTGGTTGATTTCCACAGCTTCCGCGGGCCATGCGGTTCACTTATCCTTTCGCGCTTGCGAATTCCTCCTCAATACTGAGTCTCGAATACTTGATCTAGAAATCATCTGGATCGGAGCGGCGCTGTGGGAAACTTTTTCTCGGAAGTCATTGCGCTGGATGCGCGCTTCCATACCGCAAACCGTGTGGCCGATCCGGCGCTGCTCGAACCTGTGACGCGGCAACTGGTACAGCGGCTCATGGGCACATCGCAACAAATGGGAGTCGCCGTCATGATCTATGAAACTTATCGCAGCCAGCAGCGCCAGCAGGACCTTTTCAACAATGGGGCCTCCAGGCTGCGAACGGTGGGCGTGCATCATTACGGACTGGCATGCGACATCGTGCGCTCCGTCGGCGGAGAACCGTCTTGGAAGGGCGATTTTTCTTTTCTCGGGCAACTAGCGCAAAATTGCGGCTTGATCTGGGGCGGGGACTGGGGCGCGCCGCACATCCATCACAGCTTTATCGATAGCGTTCACGTGCAGCGATGCACCGTCGCCCGGCAGGGCGACCTGTTCGCCGGGTTATGGTATCCGGATGAAAACTATAACCCCTGCGACGATTCGCAGAATCTTCTACTCGCCAGCCGAAAGCTGCCGGAGACTGCGTCCGGAAAGTCCGCGAGCGCGGCAAGACGGGCATAGCCAACTTCCCTTCTGCACAGCTCTCCGCCATCGATTAGTATGTTCGGTTGCGTGTCGCCCGGATTCGAACGCAAAGGAACAATTTCGATCATGAATAAAAAGAACAGGCAGATTCGTGGCAGTCGTCGTTCATTTCTCAGAAGCGCTTTGGCAGGCGGCGCAGCCGCAACAGTGGTTCCGCTTTACCCGGCTTTGGCTGCGGCGCGCGAGGTTCCCAAGCCAACCGAGACTTCCGCGGTCAAACCTTTCGAGCTGGATGAGATCACGATCGCCGACCTGCAAGATGGAATGAAGAGCGGCAAGTTCACTGCCCGATCGCTGGTGGAGAAGTACTCCTCGCGTATTGACGAAATCGATAAACACGGGCCCTCGGTGAACGCCATCATCGAAATGAACCCTGACGCGCTCGCCATCGCCGACGCTCTCGATCGGGAACGAAAAAGCAAAGGCCCTCGCGGGCCGATGCACGGCATTCCGCTGCTGATCAAGGACAACATCGATACCGCCGACAAGATGATGACGACGGCCGGTTCGCTGGCGTTGGTTGGATCGAAACCTCCGCGCGATTCTTTCGTCGCGCAAAAACTGCGTAGCGCGGGCGCGGTAATTCTGGGGAAAACGAACCTGAGCGAGTGGGCAAACATTCGCTGCAGCCACTCGACCAGCGGCTGGAGCGGTCGCGGCGGGCTGACGAAAAATCCATATGCTCTTGACCGAAACCCTTGTGGATCAAGCTCGGGCACGGGAGCGGGTATTTCGGCAAATTTGTGCGCGGTGGGGATTGGAACCGAAACCGATGGTTCAATCGTCTGTCCTTCGTCGTCCAACGGACTCGCCGGAATCAAGCCAACGGTTGGCTTAGTCAGCCGCAGCGGAATTATTCCCATTTCTCACAGCCAGGATGGGGCCGGGCCAATGTGCCGCAGCGTGCGCGACGCTGCAACTTTGCTGGGGGCATTGACGGGCGTCGACTCCGATGACGCGGCGACAGCCGCCAGCACGGGAAAATCGTATACCGACTACACGCAGTTCTGCGATGCAAACGGCCTGAAAGGGGCACGCATCGGAGTGGCAAGAAAATATTTCGGATTCAGCGACGCAGTCGATGCTCTGATGGAGCAATCGCTCGAAGTAATGAAGAAGCAAGGAGCGATCCTGATCGATCCTGCAGACATTGAGACCTTCGGCAAGTTCGACGATAGCGAGCTGTTGATTATGATGTACGAACTTAAAGCGG
>JASICF010000018.1 GCA_030044775.1 Candidatus Sulfotelmatobacter sp.
GGACGCTCCGATATTTGCCTGTGTAACAACCAGGGCGGTGATGACTGCCCAATACCCTTGCGGCAAGTGCCAGCCTGCATAGATGGCGTAGGTGATGGTGCCTGCCAGTCCAGTCTTAATTCCCTGCTTCACTGCACTCGCTTCCCTGCGCCAGAATGATGGGGCCGAGGGTGGGGCAGAAATCGCAGGAAGACTTAAAGAAACGCTTGAAGAGGCCATCAGGGGATTATATGCGGAGTAGAAAAACGGCTTTGTGATATGCGACCAAGAGAAACGGTCTCGATGGGAGAAGACGCGAAACTATTCCGACGACGCCACGGCAGCCTTTGCTCTTTGAAGCAGGTGCCTGGCTTGGGAAATCAAATCGGCTACTTCGAAAGGCTTCACCAGGAATGGCACGCTGTTTTCCTGCAGGAACGTGCGATCATCGCCCTTGCCCTGCTCCACCCCGTTGGAAAACGTAAACAGCACATGATGTTCCATGTTTGCGCAGTGCTGCTGAAGCCAGAGGAAAGCTTCTTTCGCATGCCAGTCAGATGGCATTTTTCCGCTCATGATAATGGCGTCAAAGGGCTCGGAAAGTAAGCGAGTCTTAACATCTTCACTTCGCGCCGCCGTCACGACATTAGCACCGGCACCCATGAGCACGTCGCGCTCGAACTCGAGGACCGACTCTTCTTCCTCGACCAGCAATATTCGTCCTTGAATGGCACTTTCACGGCGTGCTGGGGCAGCGACTGCGGGCTCTTCTTGCGCTGTTCTTTCGGCGACAACCAAAGGTAATCGCACTTCGATCACAGCGCCGCCTTCCGGCGCATTACGGGCGGTAATGTCGCCGCCATGTTCCTTGACGATGCCATAGCAAATGCTCAGGCCGAGTCCAGTGCCTTTGCCTACATTCTTGGTTGTATAGAACGGGTCGAAAATTCTCTTCGGGTCCTTGAGACCGGCACCGTCATCGGTGAACTGCGTACAGACATCACCCTTCTGGCAGTAAATGCGAATCTTCAGCGTGCCCGCTCGACCGGTTTCGAGGATGGCGTCGACAGCATTGTTGATGATGTTGAGAAATACCTGCTCGATCTGATGCGTATCGGCGACGACCATGGAGGGCTCAGCTGTGAGATCTTTTTCGACAGCGATATTGTTGACCTTCAAATCGTAATCGCGCAGCGCCAAGGTTTCTTCCAGAACCTTCCGGATATCCACTTCCGAGCGTTCCGGCTTGCGCTGGCGCGCGAAAGAAAGAAGGTTCTGCACGACTCGATGAGTTCGTTGTGCCTGCTTGAACATTTTGTTCACGTAGTCACGAGCTCTTTCGTCCAAACCTTCGCTCTCGAGCAATTGCGCATAGCCAAGGATCGCGGTGAGGGGATTGTTAAGTTCGTGGGCAACACCGGCAATCAACTGGCCGACGGCAGACATCTTCTCGCTTTGCAGGAGTTGCTCCTGAGTACGGCGCAGATCTTCATAGGCCTTGCAGGTTTCTTCATAAAGACGAACCTTTTCGATGGTGGTAGCCAACTGGCGGCTGATGGCGACCATCAGGTTTTCCTCTGCGCTGGAATATTCGTACTGCGCGTAGCTGCGCAACCCCATGATGCCGATGGGATTGTCCTTGCCCCAGAATAGAACCCAGATCCATGAACCATCGCTGTCAAAGCAAATGAAATCTTTTACGGCGCCAGTCAGGTGCGGGAGGTACTCGGCGGTGAGAACTTCGGCGCGCGAGCGCATGACGAGGTCGCCGAAACCCTCCGCAAAGCTGACTTCGGCGGGGCGGGATTTGTCACGGCTGCGGGGTCCCCAAGCGGCGCGGCGGCGAAAAGTAGGGGCGTCGGAATCGGAAAGATAGACTGCGCCGCTTTCTGCTCCGAATAATGAAACAACCTGGCGAAGGGTAAGGTTCAGAATCTCATCGAGATCGAACGACTGGGTGGCGACAACCGCCATGGCGTTGAGGGCGTTCAACTCGCGGTTGCGGCGGCGCATTTCATCTTCGGTACGGCGCTTTTCGGTTACGTCGAGAACGAAGCCCTGGAAGCGTTCAATCCTTCCGGCGCCATCGCGCGTGGCGAAACTGCTCTCCGAGGCCAGGAGCAGAGTTCCGTTCTTGCGCCGCATGGTCACCTCGAAGTTGCGCACATAACTCTGTTGTTCGATCGACCGCCGAAACGCGTCCCGTTGCGCGGCATCCACGCGGATGTCTTCGTCGAGATTTAGCGCGAACAGTTCTTCACGAGTTTCATATCCCAGCATGTGGAGAAAAGCATCGTTGCAATCGAGCACGCGGCCGCTGGGTGTGGCGACATATACGCCTTCCTGCACCTGCTCGAACAGCAAACGGTATTTCTCTTCCGCCGACCGGCGGTCGGTAATGTCGCGAACAATGTGGATGATGCCCTTCTGCTTGCTTCCCTGCTCCGTGTAAGAGGAGGTCGAGACCGTGGAAAATCCTCCGAAGCAAGGATCCGCTCCTTCGGTGACTTCCTCTTTGTCTCCGCGAGCGCAGTAAGGACAGCCTGTCCACTCGCCGAATTTATGCGGTAGAACCGACTCGCAGGTGCTGCCAATCACGTCGGCCGAAGCCATTTGCAATTGCTCCAGCAGGACCTGATTCGCCTTGATGATGCGGAACTCGGCATCGTGGGCGACGATGATGTCGTGTACGGAATCGAAGGTGTTGCGCCACTGCCGCTGCGAGCGCAGCGCCTGTTCCTGCAGGCGGAAATTCTCAATCGCGATTCCTAGCTGGCGTCCGCAGGTATCGAGAAATTCAATTTCTTCAGCCGTCAGCTTTTTCACGGCCGAGCTGCCAAGAATCAGCAGGCCAATCGGCGATTTCTTCCCGGAAACCGGCACCATGACCAGCCAGAGAATCTCTTCCGCCTTCAGCAGTTCCGGATCTTCCTGAGGGGCGCCCGCGCGGTGGGCCGACACCGGCTTGCCGCGCTGCATCACCTGTGAGACGGTCTCGGTCAATTCGGTAACGCCGGCATCGCGCAAGAAATCGGCGGAGACTCCGACGGCGTGGGTTGCCACCAGGTGACCCCCCTCGATCAATCGGAACCAGGCAGCTTTGCTCCGGGTGACCTTCTGCAGCGCGCCCAGCGCCGCTTGCATCATGCCGCCCTGCTGCTGAGCGAGCACGGTGCTATCGGTGATGACCCGCAGCACCGCCAGCCTCTGCTCGTGGGCTCGCGCTTCTGCAAAAACCACAAGAAGCATGCTGACTCCGAGCAGGATCTCAGCGGGCACGGAAACTTCATTGGGAATGATGTTCGTGACGAGAGGCCAATTGAGATGTTCCGCCAGCAGACAGGCCGCCAGCAGCCAGGCGCGCGGCTCCCAGCGGCCGCGGCGGGCGTTTACGAAAGCAATGACTGCCACCAGAAGCACGATGCGATAGGCAACTTCCAGAGCGAAACGCAAAGGCAGTGAGGCCGGCCACAGGAATACTCGTGCAACGGCGAAACCGGCGACGCTGACAGTAATTGCCACCAGCGGAGCCAGCAGATTCCGTTCGTTGATATATAGAAAAAGGGCGCCGGCGAAAAACCCGATGGCAAGGACAAACGCAGCCTGCTCAATCGCCGGAATGAACTTCGAAGGAAAATGCAACTCCAAACCGTGAGCAGCGGCAAAACGCGAACACACCAGCAATGCCCAACCGGCCGTCCACACCGAAAAGTAGCGCTGCGGCAGCTTCGCCAGGACGAGCAGAGTCGCGCCCAGCACGATCAGCAGCGCCCACTCGCCGGCCGTCAGGCCGGCGAGCAGCGGCTGCGCATTGCTCCAAATTGACGAGAGGGAAACGTTCATCTTGCCTAGCGGGCGCCATCAGACGTAACAGTGCCCTGCTTTTGAATACCATGCTTCGGCGCGTTATCTATGGGTTTTCCGGACCATGCTGGTTACTTTCGGCACTTACTGGAAAAGTTAGAATCGCCGAGTATACTTGCATACCGATGCCTGACCGCATTCTGGTAGTCGATGACGAGGAGGCAATCCGGGAGATTGTCTGCGCGATTCTCGCGGCCGCTGGATATAGCTGGAAACAGGCCAGTTCCGGATTTGAAGCCCTGGCGCTGCTCAACTCCGGCGAGCAATTCGAACTGATGCTTTCCGATTTGATGATGGCCGACCTTGACGGCATCGGCTTGCTGGAACGAACCAAAGAGCGTTTTCCCGATATGCCGGTGGTGATGGTAACCGCGGTGCACGATATTTCGGTGGCTCTGGCGGCGATCCGCAATGGCGCGTATGACTACCTGCTGAAACCTTTTGAGCGCGAGCAATTACTGAATGCGGTAGGGCGGGCGCTCGAGAATCGCCGTTTGAAAGTGGAGAACCGAACTTACCAGACGAACCTGGAGGCGCTGGTTCGGGCTCGAACCGACGAATTGCGCGCCGCCATGTCCGACCTTGAGCGGTCGTACGATATTACCTTGCAGGCGTTAGGCGACGCGCTCGATCTTAAAGATGCCGAGACGGAAGGCCACTCGCGGCGGGTTACGGCGTTTACGATTGCCATCGCCCGCGCGATGGGAGTACCGCGAGAACAAATCCTGGTTATTGCGCGCGGCGCGTTTCTTCACGATTTCGGCAAAATGGCAATTCCCGACAGCATTCTGCGCAAACCCGGAAAGCTCGACGACGACGAGCGCACGATCATGCGCGAGCATTGTTATCACGGATACCAGATGCTCAAGAAGATCCCTTTCCTGACCGATGCCTGCGAGATTGTTTATTCGCATCAGGAGCATTTCGATGGCAGCGGTTATCCGCGCGGGCTGAAGGCAGCGGAGATTCCCCTGGGGGCGAGAATTTTCGCCGTGGCCGACACGCTTGACGCCATCATTTCGGATCGCCCTTACCGGCGTGCCAGGTCTCTGGCGGTGGCACGCAAGGAAATCCAGGATTGGTCGGGCAAACAATTTGACCCCGAAGTGGTCGAAGTCTTTCAGCGAATGCCCGACGAAGTGTTCGAAGACCTGCGCCGCGAAATCAACGCCCAAACCTATCCCTTCAGCTATACCGCTGCGGCGAAGAGCACGTAGCACGTCGATGTGGCTGAACCCGCTGACCGTGGCAGCTTCGCAAGATTATCGAGGAACGCCGTTCCCCCACCGGGAACGAAATCTTCTGCGGCCTGCAGGGGCGACTCGATCCCATGTTTTTGACAGAGGAGGGTATTCATGAAGTGCGCAGGTTGTCTGCTTGTTTTCTGTGTTTTGGCGATTTCGTGCTTCGCACAGGATCATCCCGCCGTGACCGCGCAACCCAACACGATCTACGTTGGGGCTGACGGAAAGTTCGAATCCGCCCCCGATACGGCTGTTATGCAATTCGACGTATCGGTGCAGGCGGAAAGCTCGCAGGAGGCTTACCAGCAAGCCTCAAAAGATGTGGAGCAAGTGCGTCAAGTCTTTCGAGGGAACGGCATCGAACCCAAAGCCGCCACCATTGGATTCTTTTCGGTTCAACCCACTTACGAATGGAAGAATGGCAGGCAAAAGCCGACCGGTTACCGCGTAACCACAGATGTGACTTTGAAGCTGAAGGATTTTTCCAAGATTGGGCCGATCGTTGGGCAACTAGCCGACGCCGATATAAGCGAAAGGCAGACGCTCAACTACACGCTGGAAAATATCGACCGCGCCAAGGATGAAGCGGTGCAAGACGCTTACCGGCATGCCCACGATTCGGCGGAGGCCCTTGCTCGCGCGGCCGGCAGAATGGTGGGGGAGCTTTCCTACGCTTCTATCGACATCTCGGAAAATCAGCGTACTTTCGTGCCGCACATGATGCGCGCCGTGGCGGCACAGGCCGCGCCCGCCCCCACCGAGGAATTCACTCCGCAGAATGTAACGATCACCGCGCACGTGAACGCCGTGTTCAATCTGAAATAGAGCTGCGCTTTAGGGTTGGGGCGCGTTAGTTTCGATTTGACGCTACCGTGATCCGAGTTGCATCCAAGGTGATTGCTCGTTGAACCTCCATTTGAATTGAGGTCCCAACTTCCAGCCGAACATCCTGTCCGCGCTTCAGTAGAGCCCAGGCAACGCCTGCAGCCGCGCCTGCGCCCGCGCCGACCCGAGCCCCGTTCAAACCTCCGGTGCTCAGGCCGCCGGCTGTGGCGCCCGCCACGGTCCCGACGGCTCCGCCCTTGGCGGCGTCCTCGACTCGTTTGCCGGTATCGCTATCCTGCTGAATGGTTCCTTCGGAATCCTTTACCGATTGCTTCTCTGCCCCGGGCGTATTTTCGACAGAAGCCGGCAGCATGACGGTGTATCCCGTGGGAAAAATCAAGTGGTGAAATGCATCAGGATTTCGGCTCGTCCATGGCCATGCCCGGCACGCTTGACGCTCGAGATTTTTCCCTGGATATAGGTGCCCGAGGGAACCAGAACACGATCGTCGAGGACAAACGGAAAGCTGGTTTGCGCGTAGACCGCATCGCCCTCGCGGGCGTTCTTGGTTGAGATGGCTTGGGTGAGGGAGATGGGAATCTGGCTTCCGGCCGGAATGGTCAGCCGATTGGAATCAGCCCCCGAAGTGGCCGGCGGTTGCGAAGCGTTAACCGGCGGAGCAGAACCTGGGCCCGAACTCTGCGCCCATGCCGCCGATACAAGCAACAGAGCCAAGAAGAATCTGTACACCTGGCACCTCCGACAAAAGACACTGTTCTTGCCGTGATGAGTCTGAGCATGCCGCGGGTTGCCTGGCCCTCAGACCGGCAAGGCCGCATTTCGCTTGCGGCATTCCTCGCAAACACCATAGATCTGAAAGG
>JASICF010000221.1 GCA_030044775.1 Candidatus Sulfotelmatobacter sp.
CAACATCTGTGCCCGTGCCGGCGCGAAAAGGCCGACCCACTCTGCTGTATTTCTTCAAACGCGAAAAAGAAACGGGAACGCCGAGTTAGGATTCGCACTCGAACTGTGGAACTGCCGCAACATGCTGACCATATAAGCAACGGCCAGAAAGCCAGAAAACGCGTTGAGTTCGGTCGTGGTCAATAAGCGTAAATCGCCTGATTTCAATGGTTGACTCCGCGCCTCGCATCTCTCCACTCGAAGAGTCAACGAGTAAGGATTATCCTTGTAGGATGTGGCCCCGGACAATCGCCATACTTCTTTTCGAATGTGCTGTTTCTCTTGCGCAAGTGGCTGCCAGATCACCTGCTAAGCCTTCACTGAGCATTAACAATCTCTGTTTTGTGGATGAACTGAAGTATTCGACGATCGAGTCCGCGATTAGCGGGTGCAGCGGAACGGGCGTTGTTGTTATCCCTCCAACATACGCTGGATCGGACTCACCGGAGAATCACAATGGCGTTCCTTTGTGGGATTTTCGTCATTCGGTTCGGCCGGAGGGATTCACCCCGGTCACCGATTTCGGCGCGAAGGGCGACGCCGCAAGCGGAGCCGACGGAACAAGTGAAGAAGGCTCTACTGCATTTACCGTAACTTCCGGGTCATTCAGAGCAGGCACGGATGAAGGCAAAACCATCGTCATTACTGGGGCGGGCCCTGACAATGCATCTTTGGCGACAACTATCACATCCGTGAAAAGCTCCAATCGTGTCATCCTGGCGACGGCGGCGGGCTTTACCGCAACCGGGCTGACTTATTGGTATGGAACGGAGAATACCGGAGCCTTTCAGTCCGCCTATAACTCAATGAAGCCGCTGTTCCTGCCCGCCGGGAAATTCCTGATGATCGGCACGGTGAAGGGATCGACTCCATTGGTTCTGACGGGATTGGGAGAACAGTCCACAATCATTGACGATGGGACGGTCTTTTACATTCGCGGGGGCGGGGGCAATTTCTTCAACAACTTCCGCATGCAGGCAGCCACCAGACTCACGCCGGTGGCTCCCAACGATTTCCCGACTCCATATGCAGGCACGCCGGTAGCGCTAGACCGCATTGGCCAGGGTATCGGATATCAGCCTGACTTGGATGATGTAGATGTTTGGTCCAAGGTGTCAAAGCAACAGCAATCCCAACAAGTAGGACCGGGAATACTTGCGGTTTCCGATGCGACCCACATTTACCGGATTACCGGAGACCTGATTTCGATTCTGCTATATGACGTGCAGTTCTCCGAAGTGGCACTGTGCGATTTCCGGGGGGGCAAGAATTTCGTGGCTGGTATCGCTCTATGGCACACGCCTCACAATGGCCGAACGAACAAGCAAGATACGATCCACGACAACCACGTCCGATACGCCAGCTACAGTGGAATCGCTTGGGCGGGTTCTGAAAACGTCTCCATTCTTCACAACCAGACAGAAAACAATGGAGAGAGCGGGCTGAAGAACTGTTCCAGCCGCGACGAAACCTATAATACACAGGTGCAAGTCATCGGAAATCAGACACAACACAATCATTACGACGGGCTTGATTTATCGGAGGATTACCCACACAAGGACAAGCAGCGGGCCTCATCGATCGTGTCCGGAAACACCAGCAACTTCAATGATCGTACAGGGACCTATACCGATGGCCTGGGATGGACGCTGACGAACAATACCTTCGAGGGCAATGGCCTCAGCGGCATGGCGCTGGATGTTTCCGATAGCGTGATCTCGGGAAATATTCTGGAGAACAACAATACGCTGCACGAACGGTTCTCTCACCAGATGTTAATCGGGACGAGTACGGCCAGCCAGAACAACATAGTTGAACGCAATCGGATCATGGGCCCTGCTGCGGCTGGGGCTGCGATTCTGTGCACGGCACGGTCTACCGGCAATAAGTTCAATGACAATGCTGCTACGGGAGGAGCAATCTTCGACTTCAGAGCAGCTCCAGCTGAATCTAGCGGAAACTCCGACAGTAACGGGCCGTATCCTGACAAATGAGCAGGCTTCTTTAAGGGATTTATTCAGAAGCGGGGTCTAAGTTCGCATATCGGACCGTCCTTTTAGCCACCATTGCCGAAAAATCCCGATTTCCTTCATTGAGGGTCGATGAGTGTAATCGCCTGAAGGCCCCTCAGGGCCCGGATGGCCTGCCAATCGCTATAATGAATAAGGCTTAGTCCCCGGAATGCGGCCCAGCTAAAGGCCGAATCGAAGCCTCCTCCAAGTCATCAATAAGACATGAAAAAAGCCCATCAGCATCCTCTGGAAAAGATCCTCGACAATCGTATTGCCATCATCGATGGAGCGATGGGCACGACGATTCGGACTTACGGGATGAAGGAACTGGATATCCGTGGGCTCCGGTTCAAGGACGCGCCGAAAAGTCTCTTAAACGATGGTGACCTGTTCTCCCTGACGAAGGCAGAAATGATTGGAGACATCCATCGCCGGTTTCTCGAAGCGGGAGCGGACATCATCGAGACGAACACGTTCGGAGCCACGAGCATCGCCCAGAGCGAGTTTTTTGTGGAGGATCCGCGGGAACACGGCGGCCGAAAGGATCCTGAGTTTTACCAGAAGATTATCGACGACACGTTTCTCAGCGAGTTGACCTGGGATATCAATGAGCAATCGGCGCAGCTGTGCCGCGAATGGGCTGATCGGGTTGCAAACGCGACCTCGCGCGCGCGATTTGTGGCAGGAGCGATCGGACCGCTCACGGTTTCTCTTTCGAACTCACCGGATGCCGATGACCCGGGATTTCGGGTTGTCAGCTTCGATCAGGTGAGAACCGCTTACGCGCTCCAGGTGCGCGCTCTCATCGCTGGCGGTGTAGATGTGCTTCTGGTCGAGACCGTCTTCGACTCTCTTAACGCCAAAGCGGCCCTTGTCGCAATCCGCGAAGTGTTCGAGAGGGATGGAAAAGAGCTGCCGATTATGATCTCGGCAGCGGTGGGACGGGGCGGCGAAACGATGATTTCGGGCCAAACGACGGAGGCCTTCTGGAACGCGGTGCGGCACGTTAAGCCGCTATCGGTGGGCCTCAACTGCTCGCTCGGTCCCGAACCTATGTATCCGTTTCTGGAGGAACTTTCGCAGAAGGCGGACGTGGCAATCTCGTGTTATCCAAATGCCGGGCTGCCCAATCCCTTGTCGGAGACCGGCTTTGATTTGCAGCCGCAGGACATGGCCCGTTATCTCGGCGATTTTGCCCGGGGAGGGTTGATCAACATCGCAGGCGGCTGCTGCGGAAACACTCCTGAGCATATAGCGGCGATCGCGAAAGCGCTCGAGGGCGCCGCTCCGCGAAGATTTGGGAATCGACTCAATGAAGTGTCTTTCGCGCGGCAAGGCGAGATCGAGAGTCGAGTGTGAGCGTACCGGAGAGCGCCATCGTCGATCCCTCCCGGTTCAGTCCCCTGCGTCTCTCCGGGTCTCAGCCATTCACCCAGCAGCCAGGCGTCTACATCCTGATTGGTGAGCGGACCAACGTTGCCGGTTCACCGAGGTTCGCGAACTTCATCAAGCAGGGTAAATACGAGGAGGCAGTAAGCGTTGCCCGGCAACAGATCGAGAATGGAGCGAACGTGCTCGACGTCTGCATGGACGAGGGCATGATTGACGGCGTCACCGCCATGACTCGCTTTCTGCAGTTGCTGGCAAGTGAACCGGAAGTCGCAAAGGTGCCCGTGATGGTGGACTCCTCGAAATGGGAGGTCATCGAGGCCGGCCTAAAGTGCCTGCAGGGTAAGGGCATCGTCAATTCGATTTCTCTGAAAGAAGGCGAGGAGCAGTTTCGCCATCATGCAGCGACTATTTTGAAATATGGCGCCGCGACGGTGGTAATGGCATTCGACGAACAGGGTCAGGCCGCAAATTATGAGGATAAGATCCGGGTCTGCGAACGTGCCTACAGAATCTTGGTCGATCAGGTCGGATTTCCGCCGGAAGACATCATCTTCGATCCTAATATTCTGACCGTTGCCACGGGAATGGAGGAGCACAACAACTACGCGGTCGACTACATCAATGCGACGCGATGGATCAAGGCTAACCTGCCGTTCGCGAAAGTAAGCGGCGGCGTATCCAACATCTCTTTCAGCTTTCGCGGCAATAACATCGTGCGCGAGGCGATTCATTCGGCCTTCCTCTATCACGCCATCGCCGCCGGCATGGACATGGGCATCGTGAATGCGGGCATGCTCGAAGTTTACGAGGAGATTGAACCCGAGCTGAAAGTCCTGGTCGAAGATGTGCTGTTGAACCGTCGTTCCGACGCCACAGAGCGCCTGGTCGACTATGGCGAAACACTGAAGGGCGCGGGCAAGGCCGCGACCGAAAAGAAAACCGAGGAATGGCGCAACGGCACGGTCGAGGAACGCCTTGCCCACGCGCTGGTCAAGGGAATCGACACCTATATCGAGGCCGACACCGAGGAAGCCCGCGTTAAGCTGGGCCGTCCGCTATCCGTTATCGAAGGTCCGTTGATGGCCGGCATGGGTATCGTGGGCGATCTTTTCGGGGCCGGCAAGATGTTCCTGCCCCAGGTGGTTAAGTCCGCGCGAGTGATGAAGAAAGCCGTGGCCCATCTCACGCCATATATGGAAGCCGAGAAGGAAGCCCGCGCTGCCGCCGGCGAATCGGTGAAGGCTCAGGGAAAAATCGTGCTGGCGACGGTCAAAGGCGACGTTCATGATATTGGCAAGAACATCGTTGGTGTTGTTCTCGCCTGCAACAACTACGAAGTGATCGACATGGGGGTAATGGTCCCGTGCGAAAAAATTCTCGAACGCGCCAAGGCCGTAAATGCGGATTTGATCGGCCTCAGCGGGCTGATCACTCCCTCTCTCGATGAGATGGTACACGTAGCCCGCGAACTGGAGCGTCAGGGCTTCAAGCTGCCGCTGCTCATCGGCGGGGCAACCACGAGCCGGACGCACACGGCGGTGAAAATTGCGCCGCACTACAGCGAACCGGTTGTCCACATCGTCGACGCGAGCCGGGCAGTGCCCGTCACTACCAGCCTCCTGAGCGGCAACGGCAAGTCAGCGTTCGTGGCTCAGCACCGCGCCGATTACGAGGCGCTGCGCAGAGCGCACTCAGCGCCCAAGCTGAGTGTTGTTTCGCTTGCGGAAGCCCGGAAGAGGCGGACTCCAATTCAATGGCGTGTCGAGGACCTTCCCCAGCCGACTTTCACCGGCGTGCGCGCGCTCCACAACTTCCCCCTGGTCACATTGCGCGACTTCATTGACTGGACGCCGTTCTTCCACGCCTGGGGTTTGAAAGGCGTTTATCCCCGAATCCTCGAGCACCAGGAACAAGGGGCGCAAGCACGGCAAATATTCAAAGAAGGTAACGCTCTTCTGGATATCATCGTCGAGAAAAATCTCCTCGTTGCGAGGGGCGTATACGGCCTGTTTCCCGCCAACGCAATGGGCGACGATGTCGAGTTATATACCGGCGACAAGCGCGACAAAATACTCGAACGATTTCATTTCCTGCGGCAGCAATCCAATAAAGAAGGCAGCGAGCCGTGCCGATCGCTGGCAGATTTCATCGCGCCAAGGGAAACTGGATTGGCCGATCACATCGGCGGGTTCGCGGTAACCAGCGGGATTGGCTTAAAGGAACTGTGCGAGTCATACCGGGCAAGACACGATGACTACAACGCGATCATGGCAGAGGCTCTCGCCGACCGCCTCGCTGAAGCTTTCGCCGAGTGCCTGCACAAATGCGTCCGCAATGAATGGGGCTATGGTTCTGCGGAGAACTTAAGCAGCGTGGATCTCATTCAGGAAAAATATCGCGGCATTCGCCCGGCCGCAGGCTACCCCGCGTGTCCCGACCACACCGAGAAGGGGATCCTCTGGCGTTTACTTGACGTCGAAGCGAACACCGGAATCCAGATCACAGAGTCGTTTGCCATGTGGCCGGGATCGAGTGTGAGCGGCTTGTACTTCGCCCATCCGGAATCGCGATACTTCAGTTTGGGCAAAATTGACCGCGACCAGGTCGCCGACTACAGCAACCGCAAGGGAATGAGCATAGGCGAAGTGGAGCGATGGCTCGGGCAAAACTTGAATTACGACCCCGCGGCATAGACCCGAATTCCAGATCGGCGGCCTAAAACGAGATGCCTCAATTTGATCGTGCGGAGCCTCTGCAAATGTATAGCTCCGCGAAACCAAGCGCGCCGGCGTTCGGATTGCTCCACTGGTGTTCGCCGTGGAACGGGAGCAATCGAGATTTGTTAGAACTCGATTTGCTGGCGCGCACGGTGTCAAACTGCCTGGAGTCCCCTTATCTCCTCTAGCGGTTGCGGGAGGTTTTTGCCGCTAGGAAGACGGCGCACTGACCTCGATATCGGCATCCCTCCAGAGAACTTCCCTGTCTGCCAAGGCCACAATGTAGGCCATGACTTCGTTCTTTCCTTCGCGGGGAAGAAGGTCGGAGTATACGCGGACAATTTCGCCGCGCTCTTTCGTTGCCGGGTTGTGAACGATCTCTCCAACCTGGAAGCGTCTCCTGGCCGCAACTAACGTCCGTTTCCTGCTCACAACTAAAATCCTCGACCTGTTGACACCGGACACTTTGTGACGCAAAATCCCGGTTTGTGGGCGGGCCACCCCCTGCGCCCGTAGGGTTAACCGAACACGCGGATCGCCAGTAGGGCAACCGAAAACGGCCCCGTCAAGAGCCTAGGTCTTGATGGGGAGGGACCCGAGCCCGCCCACCGTTCATCTTTCTAAAGCCAGCTGGTTTGCGACCGTGAAGCACATCACTGGGGATTGTGATGTTTGTCAATCCAAAGACATGATTGCGATTTCTTGTTTGCGCACTAAAATAGGGGGTGCGATTGCCTTCCATGCCGGGAGGGCGCAATGTCTTTACTTGATGTTGTGGTTGCCAAAAAACGAATCGCTTCCTCCTCGAAGCACTTGAACAGAGTGAGCCGGGTGTTGTATGAATTGCGCATCTTTCTTCCTGAGATTTAGCAGAAATCGAGCCGGGCCGAACAGCGTCAAAGTAGGACATTTTTCGAATCCCAAAGAACGCGGATCGGTGTAATTCATCCGCAGGTCATCAACAGGGAGCGGTATGAAGCTTTTGAATGGCTGGAAGGAAATTGCGGATCATCTCCGTCTTACAGTGCGTACGGCGCAGCGATGGGAACAGCTGGGCCTTCCCGTCCGCCGGATATCGCAGAGCTTATGCAGCCCGGTCGTGGCCATTCCGGATGAGATCGAGTTGTGGACCCGAACCCGCAACCTAAAAACCGGCGCCGCGCTGCTGGTATCGAACAAATTTCTTGTGACTCGCCTGGCCGAATCGCGGGAAACGCACTCGAAAACGCGACACGAGACGCGAACACTGCTCGGCGAATTAGGCGCCCTGGGTCTTGAACAGCAAAGGCTGTTGTCGCTTATCCAGGCGAACTTGGCCTGGCGCCTCCCATCGCTGGAAAAGAAAAGCCGCTCTTCACGCGCGGCCCCGTGGCATGGTTTTCCTGTTGCCCCACGGAATGCGGACCGTGATGTCTTTGTCAGACTATAATTGACTGTTCCAAAATCGTGTTTTTCTTCTTTCGGGAGTCCTGGGAATACTTGCATGCCGGGAGCGACGAAAAAATCGGCCAAGCGTCGGCGCTCCGTCGAACCGCGCAAGAATCGCGGCAATTCAAATCGTAGTCCTTCAAATCACACACCCTTGATTCGCGCCACCTTCCCGCTCGTGGCCATCGGCGCTTCCGCGGGGGGGGCTCGAAGCTTTCAGCAATCTGCTGCGTGCTTTACCGCCCGAACCGGGCGTGGCCCTCATCTTTATTCCACACCTCGATCCCACGCACGAAAGTGCGATGGTGGAGCTGTTGTCCCGCACCACCCGCTTGCCCGTCTTCCAGGCGGCGGAAGGCACCCAGGTAGCCTGTAACTGCCTGTATGTTTTGCCGCCGAATTCCGACATGCGGATCGCCGACGGCATCTTGCATCTGCTGCGCCGGGAAGCCGGCCGCGGCCAGCATATGCCGATCGACACGTTTTTCCGCTCCCTCGCCGAGGATCAGACCTCGAACGCCATCGGCGTGATTCTCTCCGGCACCGCCAACGACGGCACGCTTGGCCTGCTTGCCATCAAGAACAACGGCGGCATCACTCTTGCGCAGGATAGCGACTCCGCCAAGTACGATGGCATGCCGCACAGCGCCACGGCGGCGGGGGTGGTTGACTTTGTCCTTCCTCCCGACCGCATCGCGCAGGAACTGATCCGCATCCAGAAGCAGCCCTTGACGGAAAAGGGCAAAGACACGTTCGACGGCAATGAGCGCCTGTTGAAGGAAGTCTTCCGCTTGCTGAAAAACGTCAGCAAGGTTGATTTCATCGACTACAAGATCGCCACCATTCGGCGGCGCATTCTGCGGCGCATGAGCATCAACCGCGTGGAAGAACTCGGCGATTACGTGAAGCTGCTTCACCGCAATCCGCAGGAGATCGAAGCTCTCTACCGCGACGTGCTGATCAACGTCACCAGTTTCTTTCGCAATCCCGAAGTTTTCGAAGGTTTGCGCGAATTTGTGTATCCGAAAATCCTCGCCAACCGGTCATCTTCCGAGCCGATCCGCGTCTGGGTTCCGGGCTGCTCGACGGGCGAAGAAACCTACTCGCACGCCATCTCTCTGGTCGAGACGCTTTCCGAAATGCGTCTGGAAGTGCCGGTGCAGATTTTCGGCACCGATCTCAGCGAAAGCGCCATTCAGCGCGCCCGCGCCGGCGTGTACAAGGAAAGTATCGCCAACGAAGTTTCCGAAGTTCGCCTGCGCCGTTTCTTCCATAAGGCGAACGGCGGCTACCAGATCTCCAAGTCGATTCGCGACATGTGCGTGTTCGCGCGCCAAAACGTTTTCAGCGATCCGCCGTTTTCCCGCATGGACCTGATCAGTTGCCGCAATGTTCTGATTTACCTGAGCCCGATCCTGCAGAAGAAAGTGATTCCCATTTTCCACTATGCCTTGAAGCCAAACGGATTCCTGCTGGTGGGGAGCACGGAGGGTTTGCTGGGCTCGGGTTCGGAGATCTTCGATCTTGTCGATCGCAAATCGAAAATCTACCAGAAGCGGGCAGTTCCATCTCCGGTCACGTTCGGAATGACGATCAGCGAGGAAGGACCGCGCGAACCCGGCCGGGAACGGCCGCATCAAGGTGCCAAAGATGAACTGCCGACGAAGACGCCCGCCGACGTGCAACGCGAAGCCGACCGTCTTCTGCTCACCAAGTACGTTCCCTCCGCCGTGGTGGTGAACGACGATCTTGAAATTGTGCAAAGCCGTGGCCGTACCAACCGCTACTTGGAGCTTCCAACCGGCCGGGCCAGCCTGAACCTGCTCAAGATGGCGCGTTCCGGCCTCTTGTATGAGTTGCGCGCCCTTATCGAGCACGCCCGGAAGCACGCCGTTCCCGCGTTTAAAGAGAGAGTAGTCATGGAAGATGCGAACGGCGGCGCCACGGTGCGGCTTGAGGTGATCCCGTTCCGCACCCCGGCGCGCGACCAGCGCCATTTCCTGGTGCTGTTCGAGGAGATGGAGCACACAACAATTGCCGCTCATGCGAAAGCTCCGCAGCGGACCAGGGGAGTTTCCGAGTTAAAAGATGTACAGATCGCCCAGCTCAAGCAGGAACTGGCCAGCACCAAGGAATATCTGCAGTCGATCATCGAATCGCAGGAAGCGACCAACGAGGAGTTGCAGTCGGCCAACGAAGAAATTCAGTCGGGCAATGAAGAACTGCAGAGCACAAACGAAGAATTGCAGACATCGAAAGAAGAGCTGGAATCGGCCAACGAAGAGCTGAACACGGTGAACGAAGAAATCCAGAATCGCAACCAGCAATTGGCCCAGCTCAGCAACGACCTGCTCAATGTGCTGAACAGCGCAACCATCCCCATTATCATGCTGGGCGAGGACCTGCACATTCGCCGTTATACTCCCGAAGCCGAGCGCGTTTTCGGCTTCTCCGACAATGATATGGGCAAAGCCCTGACGCACTTGCCCACGAGCCTGCAGATTCCGCAACTGGAGCGCTGGCTGCTCGACGTGATGCGCGACATCCAGATGCGGACCGAGCAGGTCCAGACGCGGGATGGGAAATCTTACAAGCTCCGCATTACGCCGTATCGCACGCTGGAAAATAAGATCGACGGCGTGGTGCTCACTCTATTCGACATCACCGACGTGGTTGGAAAGAATAAAGGGAATTGATGGCCGGTGGACGAGCGGGGAACCGAAAGCCCGCACAAGAAAACAGCCTAGAGATCCTCGCCCAAAATTTCCAGCTGCGATTTCAGGCGTTCAAGCGCGGAAGCCAGGAAGAACGCATCGGCCTCAGTAAGCGGTATTTTTTGAACAAAGCGCGAAATCATGTCGTAGCCTCTGCGCGCATTCATTCGATTGCGCACTTTCCTGACCTGGTTATCATGGCTTTTCAGGGCGATATCCGCGAAGGTTAAGGCAGTCTCCACATCCACTTTGAGAAATTCGGCGCTGGCGCGCTTGAGGTCGGCGTCCGTGGCAAGAATCTCGTCAATCGTGGGTTTCTTGGCGGCGAACCTGTAGGCTCGAGCGGCCTTCCTGGACTGAGGCATGGCTGGTCGGATGTCAGCACAAAGAGCGAAGGTTGCCGGTGAAATACGGAGCGAGCGGACTTCAACGCGCGTGCGGGCGAGGGCGATTAACTCGCCTTCCCAACGCAAGGCTGGCCGATCAGGTCAACCACTGCTTTGTTTCCCCGATCAAAATCCGCAAGGGAAAACACCCCCCGGTTGGCGGGGGGGGGACACTTTTCAAGTGAATGTTTTCGACGGTCAAATGGAGCGTCTGCAGCGTGGTCCGCAATTCCTCCCGCAGTTCCATCATCTGGTCGCGGAGGCGCACCATCTCCAGGATGCCCTCCGTAATACCGCGGGCGGGAGCGCGGCTGTCACTTATTGTCCTGGGCAAAGAAAAAACTCCACGGTAGGGACTTGCCGCAACCCAGGCATCGAGTTCAACTTTTGTGGCGACGACGGCGGCGCGCGATTTTGCCGCAGGGCGCCGCACCGGAAGTCCCATCTCGCGCTCGTAGCGTTGCACTGTGCGCACACCTTTGCCGAGATAGCTGGCGATATCTTTCCAGCCAGCCAGAAACTTGGGTGCTTCTCCCTTTTTGTTCGCAGCCATGGGGGCCCTCGAGCAAGAGCGATTGGAACAGCCTTTGTTCGATTCTAGTACCTTCCGCCGGGAAATGCGAATCGCAACGATTGTTGGCAATGGCTCAGCCTGAATTTCGAATCGTACAAGGCGTCATCCCGAAGCGCCCGCGTTCTTACCAGCGGGCCGAGGGATCTCCCGTGGCACACAGCACCGCAGCGCGAGATCCTTCGCTCCGCCGGAACTACGGCTACGCTCAGGATGACGCCTGTCAACGACGAGCGAAGATGCCATCGGAGATTCAAACTGAGCCACTACCCGATTATTCGCGGGACCACGCGCAGCTCACCAGGCTTTCGAGCGATGCGGCCACCGTGCCGTGAATGCAGGTTTGGGGGACGTCTGATTGTGCAGCGAAAGTCTGAGCGTTTGGCAGGATTCGTGGACCGGCAACCCGTTCTCATCCACCTTGCAGTTTTCAAGCGAGGTAGGTTTGCCACAGATCCAGCAGGTGTGAGTGGCTTTACTATTTTGGTTGGTCATAAAAAGTCTCGCCGTGCGTAATCACCGTTGCACAAGAGACCTTCCCGAGCGCTCCGAGACGGCTGCAATGTGAACTCTAGCTCCATTGTGCGCCCGTTTTGCGAGAGCAGGGCTAACGCCAAAGTGCGCCATACAGCGTTTCCTGAGCGAATGGCTCGACCCGCAGAGCTTCCATCCCACCGTTTACCTTCGAGTTACTTTCGCTTTCAGATTCCTTCGCCGGCCAAATCACTGGCGCAAATTGGCGTTCACAGGAAAAGCGAGCTGCGGGATACTGTTGCAGTCAATCTCCATGGCAGCCGAACCCTCACGTTCCGCTCTTGCCTCGGCGCGTTTTCCTTCCTGGCAGCCCGCCTATGAAGCCGCTCTGCACTCCACCGATACGCGCGCGCTGTTCAAGCTGGTCGAGGTCGCGGAGTCCGTTATGCTGGTTCGCCGCGACCTCTTGAGTGGAGATTCGCGCCACCACGCCGAGTTGTATGCCCTCGAACAAGCGCTGCGCATGCTCGCCGTGATTAAGAAAGAGCGCTTGCTGTTTCCTTCGGCTTCTGTGTAGGCTTGCCGCGCACGCTCTCAAGCCTTATATGGCGAAACGAAGCGATTCTCTCGAAGACCGGCTTTCCCGCTATCGGGAAATCACCATCACGGTAACCGGTCGAACATCCGGCCGCGCCATTTCAAACCCGGTATGGTTTGTCTTCGAAGATGGAAAGCTGTACCTCTTGCCGGTGAAAGGATCCGATACTCAGTGGTACAAAAATGTCTTGAAGAACTCCAGCCTGCACGTCGACGCGCGGGGCGCCGAGGCAGATTTTCAAGTGACTCCCATCACCGATGCCCAGAGGGTCCGGTCTGTGGTTGAGAGATTCCGGTCGAAGTACGGAGCCGGCGACGTGAAGAAGTACTACTCCAAGTTCGACGTCGCGATTGTCGCGCCCGCCCACTGACCCGGTTCCCTGGAATAATTCGCGCGCCTGATACAGGAATTAGCCCGGGCGAGACGCTGAACAAATCCACCCGGGATCGGGAAGCCGCCCGGGCAACCCAGCGAAGAGAAGAATCGACTCGCATATTGCAAACCAGCCAAACCGCGACGCATTGAAATGTTTCTCGCCGCGTTCCAGCGTGTTGCCGAGGTCATCGATTGCTCGGCGTGAAGCGGGTTATTATGCTGTTGGGGTTTTATCTCTTTTCTTGAGGAGCATTCGCATGGAACGGCACCGCATTCGGTTGGTGTTTCCCGTCTTAGCACTGGCGCTGGCCGCATCCCCCGCGCTCGCCCAAGAAACCATCTCCGTCAGTGTGGATGCGACTAGAACCCAGCAGAAATTGCTGCACTCGCATTTGGTGATTCCGGTCAAGCCTGGGCCTTTAACGCTCTACTACCCGAAGTGGATTCCGGGTGAACACAGCCCCGGTGGGCCCATCGGAAATCTTACGGGCCTCAAATTCGAGGCAGGCGGAAAGACCATTCCATGGGAGCGCGATCTGCTCGATGTTTTTACCTTTCACTTGGAAATCCCCCGCGGCGTCAGTCATCTCGATGCCAATTTCGACTATATCGAAAACGACGGCGCGTCAGCCACCGACAAATTGCTGGTTCTCGAATGGAATGAAGTCGTACTTTATCCCTCAGACATTCCGGCCGAGAAGCTTGCCTACCAAGCCAAACTCGTAATGCCGGACGGATGGAAATTCGGCACCTCGCTTCCCGTAGAAAACGCGGCTGCGAACCAGGTTTTATTCAAGCCGATCTCCCTCGACTTGCTCGTGGATTCGCCCGTCATTACTGGAGAATATTACCGCAGCATCGACCTGACGCCGGCCGGCGAACCTGTTCATCATGAAATCGACATCGCTGCCGACAGCGCGGATGCTCTGAACATGAGCCCCGAAAATCAACGAGAAATGACGAATCTGGTAGCCGAATCGGGGAAACTTTTTGGCGCTCGCCACTATCGCGACTATCATTTTCTGCTCGCGCTCAGCGACCATGTCGCGCACTTCGGCCTCGAACACCACGAGTCAAACAACAGCCGCTTGCCGGAGCGAACTCTTCTCTTGCCCAGTTCTGGGGAGATGCTTGGAGGACTTCTGGCACACGAATTTGTGCACTCGTGGAATGGCAAATTTCGCCGTCCCGCCGATCTGACCGTCCCTTACTATGAGCAGCCAATGAAGACAGACCTTCTATGGGGCTATGAGGGTCTTACAGACTATCTCGGTCCCATGTTAGCCGCTCGCAGCGGCCTGTGGACGCCCGACCTGTACCACGAGTATCTCGCGAGCATCGCGGCCATGCTGGGCCCGGGACGCCCTGGCCGAACCTGGCGTCCGTTACTCGACACCGCCGTCGGAGAGCCTGAGCTTGGCTTCGTTCGAGGCGGTTGGCTGGATTGGCGGCGCGGCACCGACTATTACGATGAGGGCGATCTGCTTTGGCTCGAAGTAGCAACCATCATTCATCGCGAGTCCGGCGGAAAGAAATCGATTGATGATTTTTGCCAGGAATTCCACGGAGGGCCCAATCATGGCCCGGAGGTAAAAACTTATACCTTCGACGACCTGGTCAAGACGCTCAACGCCATCGCGCCGTTTGATTGGGCCGGATTTCTTCACACCAGATTGACTTCCACTTCTCCGGATGCGCCTGTCGGGGGAATCGAAAACGGCGGATGGAAGGTGGTGTTCAACGACAAACCTTTGAAGCTGGAAGGACACGCTGGCAAGCCTGGCGACGTCTATTCTATCGGCCTCAAGATCGGCACCGATGGGATGGTCACCGACTCTATCGTCGGCAGTCCTGCGTTTGAGGCCGGCATCTCTTCGCAGATGAAGGTAATCGGCGTCAATGGCCGCCTGTACACCCCGGAATTGCTCTCGGACGCGATCAGCTCTGCGAAAGACACTTCACAACCGATCACACTTCTCGTCGTGATAGACGATTATTTTCGAACCTGCACGATCAATTATCACGGCGGCGCGCGTTATCCGCACCTGGTGCGCGATGATCAGCATCCGGACTACCTTGACGAGTTAATCAAGCCCCAGGCCGCGAGCCATTAGGAGGCACCAGCCTTGTCTCTGTGATAACGCCCGGTTGTGGCGCCGAAGAGGATTGAACGTGGGTCGGCTCGATTCTCAATGAATGCCAACCCCTGTGGCAACGCCTGACCGCGGCCTCGTTTGCTGCAGCAAGAAATCAAAGATTGCCCCTGGAGGCTTGACTACCTGGATTCTCCCGCCGGGACGAGAAGCCAACCTCCCTCGTAGACTATCTGCCCCGAGCAAGCACCGGTCGCGAACGAGGTGAATTGTGGTCAAGCCTTTGACGGTTGCCTTCTGTGTCATCTCCGGATTTGTAATTCTGCGGGCGCAGACACCATCCTGGCAGCCATCGCCGGGGCATATGCAAGTTCCGATATGGCCGGCGGGCAAGGTGCCTGATACGCGGCCGGTTGCGGGGCCGGAGTCCACACAAAAAGTTGGCGACGAGCCACCCGGCGCGATTGTCGTGGGGAAGGTCTCCACGCCTACGATGACGGTTTATTCCCCGAAGGGAAAAAATAGCGGCGCAGCGGTTGTCGTCTTTCCTGGCGGAGGCTATTGGGTTCTTTACATGGATCTGGAAGGCACCGAGGTTTGTGATTGGCTGACGTCCAAGGGGATCACGTGTGTGCTGTTGAAATACCGCGTGCCGGGAAACGGGCTGTTTCCGAGATCGGGCCCGTATCCGAAATCACCGATGGCGTTGGAAGATGCGCAGAGGACTTTGGGGTTGGTTCGTCTTCACGCCGTGGAGTGGGACATCGATCCGCGCAAGGTTGGAGTGCTTGGATTTTCAGCGGGGGGCCATCTGGTGGCAGCGATCGGCACGCATTTTGAGAAACGCTTGTACCGGGCTGTCGATGCCGCCGACAAAGAAAGCTGCCGTCCGGATTTCGGCGTCGCTCTTTATCCGGGGCATATGCTGGAGAATACCTCGAAAGAATCTGAGTTGAATCCCTTTGTCCCTGTCACGAGACGGACGCCGCCCATGTTTATCGTGCAGGCGGAGGATGATCCGGTGGACCCGATACAGAACTCGCTGGTTTATTACGCGGCGCTAAAGAGAGCTGGTGTGCCTGTCGAGATGCATTTGTATGCGCACGGCGGGCATGGCTTTGGGCTGCGGCGCTCGAACTCTCCCATTACCGCCTGGCCCCAGTTAGTGGAGACGTGGCTTGAAACAATCGGGATAACTTCTGAATAGTCGCTCGGCGGGTCGCAAAGGTCGACAGATTTGAACGCAGGAGCAGCTTTGATTTGCGATAACTCACGACGACGCTCGTTAGACTCGGGCGAGCGAACCTCGCCGGGCGGATTCGCCAGTCGACGTAAACGATCTATCGATTTCTCGGAAAACTTACGCCTGCTTGGTGAGTGCCGCGCGAATGCGCTGGCCCACGATCACATCTTCGCCAGGCTGCAGCATCCACACGCCAACCACAAGCGTGTTTGCATCTGCCGGTATGCCCTGGTTAGGCTTCTGGCCCGTGTTCGGATTCAGTTCAATCGAGGGCGTACCCTTGCGCAAAGCAGCGACGACCTGAGCAGTGGTGACGCCGGTGACCGCCGGGTCGAAGCGTATGAGGAGATGTGGAACGTGGTTGGCGATCCGCGGGACCACCGTCTCCGTCCTCACTGAAGGGATGCCCTTCATCGCACTGGCAATTAGATCGGCGCGCTTCTGGTAGTCGCCCTGCATCGACTCCTCCGTGTGCGCAAGAACCCAGTCGACCGCCGCTACCATGCCCACAATCTGCTCCTTCGCTACCTTCATGCCGCGGCCGATGCCCTCACCCGGATTGTTGTTCTCCTGGGCCAGATCGGTAAGAACCTTCCTGCCCAGAAGCAGCCCGGCGTTTTGTGGGCCGCGCATTCCCTTCCCTCCGGAAAACGCAACCAGGTCGAAACCCATGCCCGTGTATTTCCATAGATTTGAAATCGGTGGCATGTCGGCGGCTGCATCCAGGTGGCACGGAATCTTGTAATCGTGGGCCACCTTCAGCCACTCTTCCCGACCGATCTGCGCGCTGCCGGCGATACCATCCTCGTCTTCTGCAGCGTTGAAGAAGTTCGTCATCACCGCGTTGCCGGCCGCACAGGCGCGCTTATATTCGTCGAGCGTGACGACCTCGGTCACCCGGGCCCCGCAAAGATACATGGCGCGGTCATACTCATAGCGGTGCGCACGCTGGACGATGACCTGATTCTTTTTCCCGTCGATCGCCTGCGGCATGTCGAGAATATCGATGTTGTTTGCGTACTGCATGCAGGCGGCGGTCGCGAGGCTGATGGCTCCCGACGCGCCGGAAGTCACGACCGCTCCTTCGCATTTAAGGCGACGCGCGATATATTCGCCGGCCTTCTGCTGCAGTTCGCGCAGGCGGACGGGATGCAGGGCAGACTTCTGCACCGCGACCAGAACTTCCGGGGGCATGCAGGCAGCGGTCAGCGTGGTGTAGGTGCCGGCAGCGTTGATAATCTTGGTCACACCAAGCTTATCGTAGTAATCCTCACCATCAGACGATACCGTCGCGGAGGACAGACTCTGGGCAGAGGAAACCAGAGGCGCCGCGCCCAGCGCCGCGGCCAGCGAACCGGTCCAGCGAAAGAAGTGGCGGCGAGAGAGAAAGCCTGCTTGCGATTCGCTTGATACTGGCATGCCTGTGACTCCTTTTATTGCAATGAGGTTACAACAAGTAGTGCCAGGATACAGCCCTTCCTGTAGGTCAAATTTTCCCTGGTTTCTGGCGAAAAATCTCAGCCGTTGATCAACAAGGCTCTCACTCCGCACAAAATACAAGCTGCAGATTAATGGCACGATCCTTGCAACTGCGCCAGGGGGACTGAGGCTGGAGAAGAATATGCGGAGCGTTCACGTAGAGAACATCGGCGACATGGCAGTCATTGAGTGTGAAGGCCGGATTGTCCGGAGCGAAGCCGCTCTTGAATTACGCAAAGCGGTCAATTTACAAAGCGATGCCCGAATCATTGTCCTCGATTTATCGGAAGTCACCGCCATCGAAGGCGGAGGTCTCGGGATGCTCATCTTTCTGCAGCGATGGGCTCGCAGCCGCGGTATTCGGCTCAAGTTGTTCAATCCCCGTCGATCTGTGCGTGACCGGCTTGAGCAGGCCAGTTCGATGCAAGAGTTCGACATCGTCACGCTGGACGAAATGATGGCGCTAATCGCCTGTGCCGACAGCCGATATGCGCAAGCTGCCTGACCCTGTTGCATCGCAGCGGTCTGCCCATTCGGCGCGGTGATGCATTCGAGGTTGCTTCGCCAGAACCCCTCCGGCGGGAAGTCAATAGCCATTCAGCCCAAGGCTCGATCGGAGCAAAAGATCAGGCTGAGCAGTCGGATAGTCTACCCACGCCGCGCGGGGTCGCCTCGGTGAAGGTCATGCGGATTCCGTGCTCGGGCCGCAAAATCACCATGGGACGCGCCTCGATGGTCTGGCCTGGAACCGTGCAGAAATCATATTTTCTGAGCAGAACGCTCAGAATCATCAGCATCTGCAGCATGGCGTAGTTGCCTCCGATACATCCCCGGGGGCCAGCCCCAAAGGGCAAATGAGCGAAGGGCGTCAGAAGCTTCTCCTTTGCTTTGGAAAAGCGCTCCTGATCGAAAGTCTCCGCGTTCTCCCAGTATTGCGGCGAGTGGTGCACGCCATAAATAAACACAATGACCGTCGCCCCCTGGGGTATTTCCACACCCGCCGCACAGTCGTCTGCCAGAGCGACTCGGTCGACCATCCAAAATGGCGGGTAAAGGCGCAAGGCCTCCATGATTAACTGAGTCGTAAACTCAAACTTTGGAACATCGGAGTAAGTCAGAGGCTTTTCGCCCAGCACGGAATCGAACTCGTCTCGCGCCCGGTCGACGCATTCCGGACGCGAACTGAGCAGGTAGAGGAACCACGATAAGGCGTTCGATGAGGTTTCATGGCCGGCAACCAGCAGTTGCATGCTTTCGCTAAGGATCAGTTCGTCGCTCATGCCATGGCCGTCGCTGTAGCGAGCGTCCATCAGGATCTGCAGGAGATCGTGACCTGGCGCCTCCTTGCGCCGGCGCTGGAGGTATTCGCGCAGAACGGCGAAGGCGCGGTTTCGCATTTCCCAGTGTCTTTGTAGTTCGCCCGAGACCGCAAACCAGGGATTCAGATAGGGCTGAATGGTTTGCCGAACCATGAATTCCTGCACGGTCGAAATGGCCACGCTGATGAGGTCGATGTCTTCATCCCTCAACCGCGCGCCAAACAAAGATCTAGCCACCATCGAAAAGGTAATCTTCATCATCAGCGGGTAGATGTCAACAGGGCCGGTGCGGGCCTGCCGGTCGAAGTTCCGCAGCGAGTCGGCGAGCGAGTCCTGCATGATCGACGACAAAATTTCGAGTTGCTTTCGCTCAAAGCCCGTTTGGATAAGGCGCCGTTGCGTCTTCCAGGCTTCCCCCTCGGTAGTAAGAAGACCCTTGCCTAAGAAATGACCCATTCGCTTCTTTTGGATTTCGGACTTGTGGTAGTTCTCCGAATTGGTCTTCAGCACATGCTGAATCACAAGGGGATTGATGGTGACGATCGCTTCTTTCAGACCACCCAAATAGATCCGGAACGTGTCCCCGAAGGCTTCGTTGTATCTGGACAAAACCTGCACCGGATTGTGGGCCATCGCGCGGGAATCCGCAAAGCAGCGAAATCGGGAAACAACGGGGATAGGTGTTGATGAACTCATACCCTGTAGTCCCGATGTTTGCCGCGAACCAGAGGAGTTTGCATGTTTCTTATAGGAAGCGGTGGCTGCGCAAAAGATAAAACGCTCAGAATCAGTTTTCGTTCCCCAGTTGCTTCAAAAGTAGCAGATGATGTTTGATCGCCCGCCTCATCGTGGGATGTTGCCGGTACGGGACGCCAAATTCCTCGGCTGTCTCCTTCACGATGCGCGTCAGCGAGGCATAGTGAGTGTGACATACAAACGGGCACAGATGATGGACGATATGGTAGTTCAGCCCGCCGGCAAGCCAGCCAACGAGCGGCTTCTCGGTCGCATAGTCGGCCGTGGTCGCGAAGATGTGATAGATCCCGTTGTCAAACTCGTCGCGGCTCACGGGAAAATAAGTGCTGTCAACACAGTGGGTAGTCTGAAACACGAGGGCCACACTCAAACCGATGATCAAATGGGCGAGCAAGAAAGAAAAGCCGACCAGCAGAGGCGATTTCCCCATCAACACGACCGGCAAGATCAGCATGTAGGTGAGGTAGAAAGCCTTCCCGCCAAACAGTATGGCGTATTCCCGCGCCGGATGCTTGGTGTTTTTCAGATAGTCGTGGGAGGGAAAGAAAAAGCACTCAAAGTCCCTCAGGAACACATAATCGAGAGAAAATAGCGCGTACAGGAACAGCGCGTAGATGTGCTGGAACCTCTGCAGAGGTACCCGTGGGGCGTGGGGCGTAAAGCGGAGGATACGACGCCCGGTGAGAGCGTCGTCTTCACCGTGGAGATTGATGCACGAGTGGTGGCCCCGATGATGAAGGATGCGCCACATATACGAACTGATTCCGCACAAATCGAAGACATAGTTCAGAGTTTTGTTTACGAGCGCCCGGGACGAGATGGCGTTGTGATTGCTATCATGGGCGATGTTCAGCAATAGGAATGTCTGCGCCAGCCCGCCCAAAAGGTAGAGGGCAATAAACTTCCATGAATCAGGCCGGAGCGCATAAAGAGTAATCCAGCTCCCCGCAAGCACTGCCAGGCCCGCGGCGATCTTGACTCGCATGGTACGGTCCGCCTTGGGGGAGATATTCTGATCGGCAAAAAAACGATCCAGGCGGCTACGCAAGACCTTCGGGAACGACGAGCTCCCTAGCGACTCGATAACCCGCGGCGCTGAGCTTTCCGCTGGTACCAGATCGGATATCTCCGTCTCTCGAGCAATCTCCGCTCCGGTCTCGAACCTCATCGGCGCCTCCGCGGTCATGGTAAATTGGACCCGACAAGTTCACAAGTTACATGAGTGGCCCTGACCCGCGGCGTAATTGCTGCCGCGCTGTCGATCGTTTCCCAGAAGTATTTTATTGCGAGCCCTAAGAGGCATCAATAAAATTTGGAACGGACAAGGCCAACTGCAGCGCTTCATCGAGGAATCGATGACTGATGGTGTTGCCCAAATACTTTGCTAAATTTGTATGGCCCGAAGCGGGATGCCCGGTTCGCCGCGATTCATTGGTTCGTATATTATGGCGTTGCTTCAAAAGTCTCCGTGCGCCGGGTACGGCGAAATGGAGAACGTCCGATCCCCAGGTACTCGATCGGCGCTTTGTACTGAGAAAAAAAGGGCGTACATTCTCAGAGTCAGCCCACAACTTCCGTTTGCACGTTGGAACTCAATGTGTTTTCCTCGCTCGGTGGTGAGGGATGTTTCGCTTTACTGACTTGCGTTCTATTCGATCTTGGAGGATCGCTGATTAATGACAGCGACAATTCTGGACCACCTCGATAGGCTGGCAGTTGAGCACCCGACAAAGCTACTTTATTCGTACCTCGACGTAAACGGCGATCCGATCGAAACCTACACCTACGCGTCGTTTCTGCGCCGGGCACAAGCGATCGCAGGACATTTGCGAAAAGGGGAGCGCTTCGCGGCGGGCGATCGGCTTCTGCTTGCCTACCCGCCGGGGCTCGAAATGATCTGCGCATTTTTTGGTTGCGTGCGCGCCGGGTTGATCCCCGTTCCGGTCTATCCCCCCAGTTCGCGCGGCTTCCAGAGCGCTCTATACAAGACGGTCCACATCGCGAAGGATTGCCAGGCGGCCGGAATCTTAACCAGCCGGGATTACCTTGCATCTCTCAAGACAAATCTCGCTAGACGTGGAGTGTCGGCGTCGGGCGTTGACGTAAATTACATTTCCGGTCTTCCCTGGATCGCGACGGAAGATTTCGTCGACCCGATTTCGAACCAAGCCCCCGCCGATCCTTCGAAGATCTTGTTTCTCCAGTACACGTCGGGTTCGACCATGGAGCCCAAAGGCGTGATGGTGACGCACGAAAACATCCTGAATACCTACGAGCTCGTGATCGACCATCCGTCGCCGGTCGTCGTTTCCTGGCTTCCGCAGTATCACGATATGGGGCTGATCGGGTGCTATCTGTATCCTGCGCTGAAAGGTGGCACGACATACGGGTTCGCTCCCATGGATTTTATTCAGCGGCCCATTCTATGGTTCAATGCGATCACCGCCTACCACGCCACTGCGGCAGCTGCTCCCAACTTCGCCTACGACTACTGCTTGCGCGCCGGCAGACTCTCCAAGGAAAGCCTGCAGGCTTGTAACCTCGGCTCGCTTCGCGTCTTGATGTGCGCCGCGGAACCCGTGAAACCGGATACCTACACCCGGTTTCTGGAAACCTTTCAGCCCTACGGGCTCAAATCCGAGAGTTTCTATGTCGCCTACGGACTGGCCGAGAATACTTTGGCGGTTTCATTGGGCGGCCGCAACATCGTCTCTGTCAACAAGCGCGCCCTGGCGCTGGGGAAGGCCCGCATGACGACCGAGGTGTCAGAAATCGGCGCCGCTACGCAAATCGTCAGTTGTGGAACCTCGCTCCCGGGTCTCGACGTCAAGATCGTGGACCCCGAAGGACATTTCCCGCTTAAGCCGGAGCGCATCGGCGAAATTTGGGTCGCCGGAAGCGGCAAGTGCCAGGGTTATTGGAATAATCCTGAGCTGACTCTCAAGCAGTTTCGCGCACGGCTTGTGGACGATACTCCCTATGATGACGGCTACCTTCGCACTGGCGACCTGGGTTTTGTTCACAATGGCGAACTCTACGTCTGCGGCCGTATCAAGGACATGATTATTCTCCGCGGGCAGAACTATTACCCGCAGGACATTGAGAACGTGGTGGAGAAATCATCCGCCCTGATCCGCCACAATTGCGTCGCCGCATTCCAGATTCAGGAGGATAGCGAACCTGCGCTGGCAATCGTCGCGGAAGTCAAAAATCCTAAAGCGCTTCCAGAAGCACGAAAAATTGCCGCTGCGGTCAGGAATTGTCTCAACGTGGAAGTGGCGCGCATTTCCTTCATCGCGCCTCGTGCGATCCCGAGAACCAGTTCAGGAAAGATCATGCGCCATAAGACCAAGCAGATGTGGCTGCAAGATCAGTTCACCGTTCTCTCCGATTTTTCGCGGGAGAAAGACGCCGGGCAGTCTCATTCCGATATGCACTCCTCGTTCGCCGAATTGAAAGCGCGGTACAACCTGACAGGCCTGGAATCGTACAACCTGGTCGAAGCCGGCCTGGATTCCCTGGATCTTGTTGTATTCACGCATGAGCTCAAGGAACTCCTGAAAGATAAAGGCGCCGAGTTGATGGCGAGGCAGGTAGATATTGGCGTCATTCAGCGTGTGAGTGTGGCCGAACTGTTCGGACTGGCCGAACAATTGGAGCGTGCTCCTGAGAAGGCTTTGGTTCATCTGCGCCATTCCCTTGCAGCTTTCCGCGAAGAGCAGTGCGCCGCCGAGAAACAAATGATGAGCAACGACAGGAAGCTCATCTTCGAGCCACCGGCGCCTTCACCCGTGCCGGAGATCCCGGTGCTGAATCACGTGCTGCTCACTGGCGGGACGGGTTTCATAGGACCATTCCTCATTAAAAGCTTGCTGGAGCAGACACGGGCGAAGATCTATGTTCTGGTCAGGTCGTCCGATGAAAAACAGGGCAGGCAGCGATTGAGAGCTGCGATGGAGTCAATGGGACCTTGCGGAGCGGGGCTGATGGAGATGTTCGAAGCCCGCGTGATCCCAATCTCCGGCGATCTGGCGCAGCCAAAGCTTGGGCTGATGCAGGACGCGTGGGATTTCCTCGCCAGTGAAATCGACACCGTATTCCATAACGGCGCAACCGTGAACTATCTGTTTAACTACGACCTGATGCGGGACGCGAACGTGCTGGGAACCAATGAAGTCGTAAGACTGGCGTTCGAGGGAAGGCCCAAAGAGTTCAATTATGTCTCGACCACTTTCGTGTTTGGCTGGGCGGTCAAATCAGTCTTGTATGAGACCGACTTGAACGAGAGTATGGAGCTTCTCGACTTTGGGTATAGCCAATCGAAATGGGTCGCGGAACAAGTGGTTATCGATGCGCGCACCCGTGGACTTACCGCGCGGATTTTCCGTCCGGCTCTGGTAAGCCCTTCGGTCACTGGCGGAGGCAACAACTTCGATATTGCCGTTCGCCTGGTCGCTTTCATGGTGAATCACGGCATTGGCGTCGATACTCTCAACCAGGTCAGCTTTGTTCCCGCCGACATTGTGGCCAACAATATCGTTGCGATTTCTACCACTCCCGGTACCGCCAATAAGACCTACCATGTTGTTCGGGACGACTATTCGAACATGATGGATATCACCGGCCTTATTACCAAAGCGACCGGCCGGCAATTCGAAAAATTCAGCCTTCCCGATTTCGTTCCCGAGCTGATCCGGAGATGCCGTAAGGAAGATCTTCTCTTTCCACTGCTGGATTTTCTGGTGGGCTCCGTCGACAACATCTCCGCAATGGAATTCAAACGGTATGACAGCTCGTCCTATCAAATGGCCCGGGATGCCTCCGCATGGGGCAAACCGGACCCCTCCTTGGAAGAGACAGTCAACGGTATTCTGAAATTTATGTATCGCAAGGGAATCATTTCGATCGCGGCCCGCGAGGTCAATGCCGTGTCACCCATCTGCGGGCCAGAACTGACTCTTCAGACCCATCGGAGAGGTCTCGATTGCGGTGCGGATTGTCTGCAATCCATGGCCGCCCCCGGAGATCCTGAGTGTATCGAGGAGATGCCGAAGATCGTAGCCTCGGAGCAGGCATAAAACGATCACGGGTCAATGGTTCAATGGTTGAATGATCGGGAGCGCAGGATTTCGAAAGCGATGATCGCCCGTCGGGTGGCGACAGGCCAGTTCGGATGAGCGTGCTCGCCCGGGCCACGAAAGGTCGCTTCGGGTCCGCCTAACGCTTGGTGGCAGTTCCCTTTTTTGAGTCTGCGGCCGATGTCTGCGGCCAATCCGGCGAGGCCAGTTCCGTGCGCCACACTGGCCCTCCCGCGTAAGACAGTGTTTCGGACCTCAGAACAACTGGGGCTTCGCCGCCAAGAACCCAAATCTGCGCATCCGGCGGTTGCTTTCCTACCATGGGCGCGACCACGCCGGCGACGCCTCCCAGATCGATCTTCCCGACATAATGCATGGCCTTGCGACTAATTCCCCCCAGGGAAAACGGCTCCGTCCCTTCGGCGTTCACGACAATCTTCACCAGCCTCGGCTTCGGCGCAGCAACCACCATGGGAATCTCAATCTGCTGCGTGCCGGCGGGGATGTTCATCAGGAGCGTAGGAATCAAACCATTACCCAGGTCGGGCGGCAGCGCGAGGTGCTCGTTCGCTACTTTCTGTTTGCCATCTTTGTCTGCGTAGCGAACCGTAACCTGCCCCGTGGCGCATCGCACCGAGAGATCGCTTGCGTTCTTGAACGAAGGCCCATTCTGGACCATGTGATAGGAGATGAGCCGGAAGGCGCCGCGCTGCGAAAAAACCGTGGTTTCCTCTTGCCGTGAACCGTCCTTGAAGTGAAACGCGACTTGAGTGGTGACTTGATCGCCGCGAGTGGTTTGGATTAAATCGCCGGCCGCGATCACCACGCCATCCAGCGTGCTGAGCACCAGAAAACCGTGAATCATGCCTTCCCTGTAGCGCACCGTGACCGCAGACGATGACGCCGCAACGCTCGAAAGAATACAACTGGAAGTCAGCAGAACACCGAGAATGCGGGAACGCAAAACCATCACCTCTTGTGCCCAACGCCAAAGAAAAAAGGCGGCACAGTCCTTCGATGCGAGGGCTGCATGGGTGGTTTATCGCTGAACGTATCGACGCGCTAGGTCGGAGCGTCAGCATTCGGCGGGCGCGACCCCTGCATGCGTGGCCGCGCTACTTCTTAAACGCGAGCTTCTCCGTTATCCGCTGGCCCGATTCCAACGTGCCTGTGGTGGATAGGGTCATCTGCTGCCCATCTGCGGAAACCTGCCACCGATCCGTTTGAGTGACTTGATCATCCCGCCGGTAAGTCGCATCCACCGTGTGAGGATCGACAAGTTCAAGCGTCACGGTATCGTTGCGCGAGTTTTTCAAATCGTATTGCCTTCCGTCAAAACGGGCGGTATAGCTATAATCGCCCAGAAAACGAACCCCACCGTTTCCGTCCGGCTCGATCTTGAGCGCCATGCCTTGCCGCAAACGGGTCTTGCTGAGATCTTGCGTCCACTCGCCCACGAACAGATCGTTGGCCATCTTCGGACCTCTGCTTCGCGTCCACACGGTGATCTGATCGGGGTGGCCCGCGGTTGCGGTGGTGCTTACTAGCTCTTTTCCGTCCTTCGAAAGTTGTTCGCGAACCGTCGCCACAACAGTTCCGTCCTTTTTTTCCTGCACCTCCGCCTGCCTCTTATCGATCCTGTGCAGAACAATTTGATTGAACCCGAGATTGCCGGGGGCGGGCGAATCGTGTCCGTTCCGAGTCGCGGTGAAGTCGAAATGTTTTTCGCCGGACATGACTACGTGCACTCCGTCGTGCAGGTGGGTAATCGAGAGCCGGTTCGGAGGATCCATGCTGGACTGCGCTGAAGCCAACGTCCAAGCGCCAATGCGAGGGTCTGGCGCCGCAAGTTGCGCCACCGCAGGTCGTACAGCGGCAAGCAGCGCGAACGACTGCAAGAAACGAATTGATTTTCCTAAGCCGATGCGAAAGTTTAGCAGATTCGGATAGCTACTTATGTGATTCCTGCGCAAGTGCAGGCTCGCGGAAAGTTTCAGGGACGGCGCTGGTTGTGACATGATGAGTGCGATGCCTGCGCGCCGTTTTTGGCTTTCCGGGATTGTTCTCGCTGCAGTCGTTGCACTTCTTCCGTTCTCTTTTCACGCCGAGCGTCATTTGGAGACAGCAACCCGCGTCGAGGGTAGCCAGGCTGCAACCGTCCAGCAAGAACTGTCTAATCGTTTTCGCTCGCCGTTCGTGGACCAGGTCGTCCTGGTCGTTGAAGGACTCCCGCCTGCGGCTTCGGAGGAAGGCGGCCAAGCGTTAGAACCCATCGTCAGAGCGTTAAGGGACCAACCGGGGGTTTCGGGCGTGGTCTCTTTTCTAGACTCGCGAGACCCGATCTTCCTGGGACGGGGAGGGGGAACGTTTGTGATTGTGGGGCTCATGTCGGCCGGGGGTCCGGTGGAGTTTCTTGTCCCACAGCTTCATCAGTTGGCGAGCTCGCTTGAAAATCAACTGCGTAGCCGTTATCCGGCGGTTAACCTCGAACTCACCGGCGAGATTCCACTGAACTTCGACATTCGGAAGGCGAGCGCCGACGACGTGGAACGCGGCGAAAGTCTGGTGATTCCCGCGACCCTCGCACTTCTGCTGGTGGCTTTTGGAAGCCCGATCGCTGCCCTGATTCCACTGGCGGTTGGCGAGCTTGCCATCGCGACCACGCTGGCGATTACGGGATTCCTGGCGCAGCGCTGGCACTTGTCCATTCTGGTTCAGAATTTGGCCACCATGCTCGGCCTGGGCTTGGGCATCGACTACGCGCTCCTCATGGTCAGCCGTTTCCGGGAAGCGATTTGCGCCGGAAACGACGGACCCGCCGCTGCGGTTATTGCGGCACATCAGGCGGGTCGCACGCTCGTAATTTCAGCCTCAACCGTAGCCATCGGATTTCTAGGCCTCTTGACGGTTCCGATCAGCGAAATCCGCTCCATCGGTATCGCGGGATTCCTGGTGGCGGGAATGAGTGTATTACTCACAAATACGCTCGTTCCGGCACTGCTGGCGTTGCTCGGTCAGCGGATTAATCTCGGTCGACTGCCCTTTACTCCAAAGTTGGATGCGGATGGGGCCGCGAATACGGGAAAAAGCTGGCGACAATGGGGAAAATTGATTGTCGCGCACCCCTGGCTGGCCCTTTTTTTGGCAGGCGCCCCCTTACTTCTCCTCGCCTGGCAGATCAGGCGACTTGACACCAGCGTTCCCCAAGGAGATTGGCTTCCGCCGGCGGCGGAATCGGTCCGTGCCCTCCACACCCTGAGAGCGATGGATCGGGAAGGCGTGGTTGAAGCTTTGCGCATCATTATCGAGCTTCCGGCGGACTCCATTGCGCAAACCGACTCCGGGTGGAATGTGCTTGATCGTCTCACTAAGCGCCTCGCCAGTGACCCTCGTTCAGGCCGCGTGATTTCTATCACCACGATTGCGGAAGGCAACCGATCCTCCCTCAGTGACCTGTCGCGCGAGACGCGCAGAACCTTTCTGAGTGGTGACGGAAAAGCGGCGCTGCTTGAGGTGTTACCCGCGAGCTCGGTCTCCCTTCGCGACCAGGTCAATTGGGTGCGGGAGCTTCGCAAGACCGGCGCTCTAAATCTCACGGGAGTTCCCGGGGCAACGCTTCTGGTAGGGGGCATCCCGGCACTCAACGCAGATTACGAAACGATTATCAGAGACCGCTTTCCGTCGGTGATGGCGCTTATCGTCGGTGGAACGCTGTTTGCGCTGCTCTGCGGGTTCCGATCTATTTTCGCCGCGCTGAAGGCCATCGCACTAAATCTGATCTCGGTCGCTGCGTCCTTCGGAGCATTGGTCTTCGTTTTCCAAAACGGCCACGGAAGCCGCTTCCTTGGAGTTCCTGAAGGCACCGGCAGCGTCTTTCCTCTTGTTCCGATCGTCACCTTTGCAATCGTTTTCGGATTAAGCATGGATTACGAGGTATTTCTGGTTGCACGCGTGCTCGAGGCCAGAAGGAGCGGGCTCAATGAAACCGATGCGATCCCCGAAGGTCTGGCTAGAACCGCAGGCCTGATTACAAGCGCCGCCGCGATCATGATTGTGGTATTTGCGGCATTCACATTCGGAAGTTTTTTGGTGGTCAAGATGATCGGATTTACATTGGCGGTCGCGGTATTGATTGACGCCACGCTCGTTCGTGTTGTGATCGGCCCCGCGCTCCTTCGGCTTGCGGGCGATTGGAACTGGTGGCCTGGCGGGCTTCGCAACAGCGCCAGCTTCGGACCCGGGGCAAGTCGCAGAATACCCACGGGGCGGGAGTGACGCTATCGCGTCTCAGTCTTGATAACGTCGATGGCGTGCCTCCTCGCTGGAAGCACGGATCGCACTCAGCAGCGCGTCCAGAAACTGATGCGGCGTAGCGAAGATATGATCGACCGAAGCGAGTTCTTTCCGCCGCTTGGGTGAGGAACGACCTGGGATGTGTTTCTCCTTGCGTGGCACCCACACAGTTTGCATGCCGGCTTTCTTAGCACCTTCAAGGTTGCCAGGCGTATCTTCTGCCATGATCGTTTCGATCGGCTTAATCGCATCCGCCGGGTCGCGGCTGTTGTTAATCGCCGCAAGCACTTTCTCATAAACCTCCGGCTTCGCTCCCTTCCGATAGGGAGAAATCTCTTCTATCCCAAAAATATTAGGCTCGGGAATCACCCCTCCGAGGCCAAGCTTTTCCAGCTTTTGCATCGCCTCTCCCTCTCCCTGCTTGAAGGAATGCGTGAGCAGGGCGACCTCAACCCCAGCATTCGCTAACCTGCTGATGGCGCTTGCCAATTCGGCGTCGGGCCGGATGAACCCTGTGCCCATACGTCGGTTCCACAGTTGCGTGATCCCCTTATCTCCTTCCACAATTTTTTCCTGCAGTTTGTCGGGTGCAAATCTTGCCTTTTTTCCGCTCTTGCGGTCCTGAAGCAGCCTTAGGTTGTACGCCAGAGCGATCATCTCTTTGTAAGGCGGGTCTCTGTAAGTTCGGTCAAGGGCGTGGCCCGGATCAGTATCTTCTTCCTCCTCCGTTAGCTGCGTTGCGTTCCGGCGGCGATAATAAACCTCCAGCATCCCAAGGACGGATGCGCGGGGGAAACCCTTACATTCCAGGCCTCCCGCCAACTGGCTGATGCACCGGGCCAACACGTCATCTGGATTCTTGTTCGCTTCTTCTTTGGCCGCTTCAATTAATTTCTGCGCTGTTTTCCTTCGGAATATGGGAAGGCCGTATTCCTTTTTTATCTCCCGCCAAGCCCGCAGGACGGTGTTTCGGTAGGTCTTGCTATAAGGGTAGAGAAAGCAGTCGAGGTCCAAAATAACGAGCTTCACTTTCTCTCGAAAAGGCTTAGGGTTGTGATGGGCTCTAATACTTATGGGCTCCGGCGCGCAGGCCTGAAATTGTGCACAGCCTAGTGATCTGTTCAGCTCCCAGCTATTCTAAAGTGAGGAGGGCCCATCGGAGAGCCCACGAACTTACGAGACGGCAGCCTCTGTTTCTCGAGGGAGGTGTCAGGCGCTGCAAAGAAGGGTCGTGCGAGCACCTCTGGTCTACCGCTACAATGTTCACACCTCAAAATGAACCGGAACTCCTTTCGCTGTCTCATTCCATTTCTTCTGATTTTTCTTTGCTTCGGTGTGAGGCTTCGTGCGCAAGCCGTCTCGCCTGATCTCTTCAGCGGTCTTAAATGGCGGCTGATCGGCCCCTTTCGCGGAGGACGCTCTGTCGCGGCCACCGGAGTTCCCGGCGATCCCAACACGTTCTACTTCGGCGCGGTCGATGGCGGGATATGGAAGACCACTAACGCAGGTGTGACGTGGACGCCGATATTCGATAACCAGCCGGTCGCTTCCATCGGCGCTGTCGCCATCGCGAATTCCGATGCGAAAGTTATTTATGCCGGCACCGGTGAATCGGATATCCGCTCTGATCTTGCCTCGGGCGACGGGGTCTATCGCTCTTCCGACGGCGGGGAGACATGGCAGAATGTCGGTCTGCGCGACACCCGCCAGATCAGCCGCATTGTTGTTGATCCGCAGAATGCGAACACCGTCTACGTTGCCGCGCTCGGGCACGCATACGGCCCTAACCAAGAGCGTGGTGTTTTCAAGTCCTCGGACGGGGGCTCTCATTGGACTAAAGTCCTCGACCAAGGAGCCGAAACCGGAATCGCCGATCTCGCCATCTCCACTGAGCACCCGAATATCCTTTTCGCGGCAACCTGGGGCACGCATCGGCCGCCCTGGAGCACCTACGCGCCCATCGATGGGTCCGGCAGCGGCATCTTCCGCTCGCGGGACGGCGGCAATTCCTGGTCGCGGTTGACCGGCTCCGGCCTTCCCGACGGCGACTGGGGTCGACCTGCCATCGCAGTGTCCGCGGATGGCAGGCGCGTTTATGCGTTGATCGACGACCGCAAGAAATCCGGGCTTTACCGATCCGACGATGGCGGCGATACCTGGACTCTCAAGAACTCTGATTCTCGTCTCACCAGCCGTGCCTGGTATTTCGGGAACATCACCATCGATCCGCAGAATGCCGACGTGTTCTACGTGCCTAACGTTGCGCTTTATCGCTCCGAAGATGGCGGCCAGACCATCTCAATCGTTCGCGGCGCCCCAGGCGGCGACGACTATCATCAGCTTTGGATCGATCCTAAAGATTCGGCGCGGATGATTCTGGCCACCGATCAAGGCACCACAATCAGCGTTGATCGCGGCCGGACCTGGAGCACCTGGTATAACCAGCCCACCGCGCAGCTCTATCACGTTATCACCGATAATCGGTTTCCTTATACGGTGTTCGGCGCGCAACAAGATAGCGGCAGCGCCGCGGTTCTCAGTCGTACAGACCATGGCCAAATCACGACCCGTGACTGGTTTCCCGCAGACGGCAGCGAGAGCGGATATATCGCGCCCGATCCCAGGGATCCCAACATTTTTTATTTCAGCGGGACCTACGGCAGCGTTTCGCGCTTCGATCTTCGCACCTCATTCAGCCAAGACGTTACGCCCTGGCCGATGCCCACATTCGGCGTCGATATCGCCCAGCGCAAGTATCGCGATCCCTGGACCCCGGTTCTCGTTTTCTCTCCAGTCGACAAAACCAGCCTCTATCTCGGCACGCAATTCGTAATGAAAACCACCGACGGGGGCCTGCACTGGCTGACGGTCAGTCCCGACCTGACTGGAGCGCGAACGACCACAGAAAAAGCTAAAGGCCCGCCGACAGTTGAAGACGCCAAGCAGCGCGGATATGGCGTGGTTTACACGATTGCCCCGTCGCCGCTCGATTCCAATTTGATCTGGGCTGGCAGTGATACGGGACTCATTCATCTCACCCGCGATGGGGGGAAGAACTGGAAAGATGTCACGCCGAAAGGAATCAGCGACTGGTCGAAGATCTCCATGATCGAGGCCTCGCACTTCAACCCTGCCGCAGCTTATGCGGCGGTCGATCGGCATCGCCTCGACGATCAGACTCCGTATCTGTGCCGCACCGCCGACTATGGGCAAACCTGGCAGCTCATCACCGAGGGCATTCACACTCCGGCATTTCTCAACGCGGTTCGCGAAGATCCGCGTCACAAAGGCTTGCTGTTCGCGGGCACCGAGTTCGGCGTTTACGTTTCTTTCGATGAAGGCGATCACTGGCAGTCCTTGCAGCTGAATCTGCCGATCACTTCCGTACGAGATCTCGCCATTCACGGCGACGATCTCGTCATCGCCACTCACGGCCGTTCCTTCTGGGTCCTGGACGATATCGCGCCCCTGCGCCAGGTCGCGCCTTTGCAGACCGTCGGCATATGGCTTTTTCGTCCGGCAGCCGTGGTTCGCGTAGACAATGCCGGTTTCATGGGGACTCCGCTGCCTCCCGAAGAACCGACGGCGGAGAATCCACCGAATGGCGCCGTAATCGATTATTTTCTCCCTTCACCCGCAGAACGCCTGACGCTCGCAATCTTCGACAAGCAGCATAATCTCGTGCACAGCTTCTCGTCCGAAGAACCGCGGCAAGATCGCCACCCGCCGGTTGCCATTGCTGAACGCTGGCTCGCAAAGCCGCAGGTTCTCGACAAATCTGCCGGCATGCATCGATTTATCTGGAATCTGGCCTGGGGTTCCGAACCCGGTGATTCAGCCGATGAGGAGGAGCATGCGCTGCGTGGCCCACGCGCCGCGCCCGGAGATTATGAAATCCGGCTCACCGTCGACGGCAAGAATTTAACTCAGCCGCTGTACATCACGATGGACCCGCGATCCACTGCCACTCCGCAGGATCTCGCCACGCAAGTCAGGCTCGGGCGCCAGATTTTTTCCGAAGCTCTCGAGTGCAGGAAAACGCTGGCGGCGATCCGAGCATCGCAGAAGCAGATTTCCGACCTCGAGACGAAGTTGCAGCAGCACGCCGATCTAAAGGCGACTGCCGACGCTGCTCTTGATGAACTCAGCTCCATCGTAAACGGCGACTCATCCAAGCAGCTTGGCCTGGAGAAGGCGAACACGGGCCTAGCCGCTGCCCTGCGAGTGGTCTTGAGCAGCGACCGCCTCATTCCCGCGCAAGCCCTTGACCTCGATCGCGAATCGAGCGCCGCGATGAAGGTTGCGCTGAGGAAGTGGAATGACTTCAAATCGAAGCGCCTGCCCGAGCTAAATCACCAACTCAAGGACGGGAACCTGCCTCCACTCGCGCCGACGGACGACCGTACGTCCTCAGCCAATCCGTAACCGGAACCTTACGGTTGTAACCGCTTAGTTAAAGTCATTCCGGCGAGATGGGCCTCGTGTACGCCGCAGCAGAACAGGTTCCCGGGCACCACGTTTCCTAGGGATTTCGTTTTCGCCTAGAAAGACTTCGGAAGTACGGCCGTTCCCTCCTGCTGAACCGATTGCAAAGCATTGGGATTCAGGCCCAGCGCTTTAAGGATCGTTGGCGCGACCTCCATGGTCTGCACCGGCGTGGTCACGGTGGTTGCCGTGAACATGGGATTCGAAAGCAGCATCATGACGTTGGTGTCATCATGCGCGAAGCCGCCGTGCTCAGCCAGCTTCTTGGTGCTTCCAGAGTAAGTAACGCCGATATCGGGGGTGGTGACGATGTCGGGCGTGCGCGGATCGCCATCCGGCGGTAGCCCCGGCGCGTTGTAAAGCTGGGTGATGCCGGCTCCCCAGAACATTTCGCCGATGCCGGCAATGTTGCTCGTAGAAGGCGATTGGGTTTCGATCATGCTCACAACCTCTTCCGCCGTGCAGTGCTTATCGAGCCACACGAGCGAGACATCGTCTTCCGTAGGACCGAGGCCGGTCGGGTTAAGCGGGGATTCGGAGTAGGGCAAGCATCCCGCGTTGGCTGCAATCGTGGCAGGAGAAGTGGAGATCGGGTCGCCGGCGAAGGTCGATATCCCCAAATAGCGCGACGAATCAATCGGACTCTGGCCGTGCTTGGCGGTGACGATGATCAGGGTAGAGTTGAGCAATCCGTCTTTTTGTAGCGCGGCGATCATCTCTCCGATGGAAAGATCGACGAACTCAATATTGCGCAGGAGAGCGGTAGTGGGCGTGCCCTGCCCGTCTGTGTATCCGCCGGTTACGGTTGGAGTGAGGGTTTGTTCGATCAGCTTTTGTCCGACGCTCACAGCCTGAAAATTCATTCCAAAGACGGAGGGGACGGGAGCCGGCGAGGTGCCGTTGTGGTTCTTGCCATTAATCTCGTTGAGAATGGCGTTGACCTTGAGAGTGTCGTAGCACTGGATATTCTGGAAGCTGCTGGTCCATGTATCCGATGAGGAAACCGCGCTCTGGTCAGGCAGCGGGTTACAGCTGACGGGGCCGGCATTGACGCCAGGGAGAGCGACGGGAATCGAGTTGATCTCGGGGGCGTAGTAGTCGTTAACGTTGGTGCCGTTACCGGGACCGTTCACTGAAGAATACGACGGATGCTTGTCGGACCACGCCGTGTAGCCTCCGGCGGCGTGGATGACGCCGAAGATGGTGTTGGTGCGGACGAAGTTCCAGGGATAAACGGGAGCGCAACCCTGGGCGGGATCGCGCACCAGGCGCTTGGCATCGATCGACTGAACTCCGCCATCGACGCCGGTGGGCGCGCCACCGTTGAGCAGTGTCTGGTTAATATCAATTCCTTCATCGTACTCGGTAGTGGTTCCGGTGGGCTCTCCATAGGGCACGCAGGGGCCGGCAGCAAGTCCGTCACCGGTTGTCTGGGCCGGAGCGTCCAGCGAGCGATCATAGGCATCGTCGTAGAATGCGCCAACGCTGCGCGGAGAGCCGCCGGTCATGAGGGCCATCAATCCGGGAAATGAATCGGAGGGTTCGGATGTGTACGCGAAAAGATAGTCGACGCCGGTGGGCTTGAGGCTGGCCAGATTCGGGCAATAGGGCTGGCCGCCGTTGACGCCGGCAATTCCGTTGGCGCAATTGATGAAATCAAGGGCGTGCATTCCGTCGATGCTGAGGAGCAAAACATGCTGGATGGAGGTGGGACTGCCGGTGCGATTTCCGGTCTGCGCGAAGAGGGTTGAAGCCGCTAAAAGCAGGGTGGCGGCGCAGACTCCCAAACCAAACGTGAGAGAGCGTGTCATAGGTGTTTCTCCGAAGGGAGGATTTTGGGAACTATTTTTAATAGTAAGAATCGAGATTGCAGGCGAGGTGACGGCTATGTTGCGGCGAGGTAAAAATCTGTAGCAAAAATCCTCAACACCCACAAATGATGCCGAAATCAAAAGGGGCCGCGAGGCAGCCCCTTTTGACGATTACAGCATCTGCAGTATTTACTTTGCCAACTGACTGGTCACTTCCGGCAGAACCGCAGTACCTTCCATCTGCACAGATTGCAACAACGCTGGATTCAATCCGAGCGCGCTCACCATGGTCGGAGCAACCTGGATGGTGGCGGTCTCCGAAGAAACGGTTTGCGGCGAAAAACTCGGGTTGGCGACCAGCATCATGACATTGGTGTCATCGTGCGCGAATCCGCCGTGATCGCCAATCATCGCCGTGCTGGCCGAGTAAGTCATTCCAATATTCGGCGTAACAATAATGTCTGGCGTTCTGGGGTCGTCGCTGGCTTCCCAGCCTCCGACGTTATAGTTAGGCGCAAGCGTCGCGCCGTAGAGAATTTCGCCCATTCCAATTTCTGTTGCATCCGATTCGAGGATATTCACTGCGTTTTCCACAGGAACACCTTTCTTCAACCAGAGCACCGACACATCATCTTCGGTAGCGCCGATGCCGGTGGTGTTCAGGGGCGACTCGGAATAAGGAATCAGACTCCCCAGTAGGGTTGCGGGAGTATCGCTGCCGTTCGCGACGTAGCGAGTAGGATCGATTGGCGACTCGCCATGCTTGGCAGTAACGATGATCAGAGTATTGTTGTAGATGCCGTTGTTTTTCAATGCGGCGACGATATCGCCGATGGCGGTATCGACGTATTCGACCTCCTCGAACAATCTCTGACTGGGCAGCGCGGCCGCATTCTGATACCCACCGGCGCCGACATCGGCTTCATTGACCGATTCGCCCACGTAGACAGACTGGAAGTTCATGCCGAAGACCGCCGGAACCTGCGCCGGCGCGCCCATATGGGTTTTGCCCTCAATCTCATTAATCAGCGCGTAGACTTTGATCGCGTCGTAGCACTGGATGTTTTCGAAGCTGGCATTCCACGCAGATGTGCCGGCTGGATCGCGAATCGGATCGCAGGGTATGCCGGTAACAGTTTTTACTCCTGGCAACGGGACAACGGTGGAATCCACTTCGGGAGAATAATAGTCATCCAAACCGTTGCCGCCGGGACCGCCTACAAACGAATAGGAGGGATGCTTATCGATCCAGGCCGTATATCCTCCAGCGGTGTGAATTACGCCGAAGGCGGTGTTAATCCGAATGAAGTTCCAGGGATAAACCGGAGCGCAGCCGTTCTGCGGGTCACGTTCGAGATGCTTGGGATCGATGGAAGCGATTCCACCATCGGTCAGCGAAGCTCCGGGAGCACCGCCGTTCAGCTTGGTGTCGTCAAAGTCGATGCCTTGGTCGTTGTCAGTGGTAGTTCCGGTCGGCGTGGCATAGGGCGTGCACGGGCCGCCGGCAAGGCCAGTGCCAGTCTTCGATATCGGAGCGTCCAAGGAACGGTCGTAGGCAACGTCATAATAGAGACCGGTCGATTTGGGTGTGCCGCCAGAAGCCAGGGCCGCCATCCCAGGAAATGAGTCCGAGGGTTTTGACGAGGTGACATTCACATAATTAATGCCGGTCTGGCTCAAGGTGGTCAGGTTAGGACAGTAAGGATCGCCGCCATTGATGCCAGCGATGCCATGGGAACAATTGTAAAAGTCGACTGCGTGCATTCCGTCGATGCTGATGAGCAGGACGTGTTTGATCTTGCCCGACCCGGCGGTGCCAGCATCTGCCGCTATCGCGTAGGTCGATGAAGCCACAGCCATTGCGAGCAACACTCCAGCGAAAGCACTTCCCTTCAATTTCATATAGGCCTCCAGATGAAGAGAAGTATCAGCTTCCACAGATTACGGAAGGGTTAAAGATCTGTGAAAACTTATTCATGAATAGTCAATTTGGCCAAGTCAGAAGGTGTCATGC
>JASICF010000222.1 GCA_030044775.1 Candidatus Sulfotelmatobacter sp.
CTGATCGGCAATCTGGGCAAAGATCCAGAAGTGAAATACACGCCACAAGGCACGCCTGTGGCCAAGCTGACCATCGCCACCAACGAGCGGTTCAAAGACAAGAGCGGCGAGTGGCAGGACCGCACCGAGTGGCACAACGTTGTGCTTTGGCAGCGGTTGGCCGAAATTGCTGGAGACTATCTGAAAAAAGGCGGCAAGGTCTACATTGAAGGCCGGCTGCAAACCCGCTCGTGGGATGACAAGCAGACCAATCAGAAAAAATATATGACCGAGGTGGTCGCGAGCGATCTGATCCTGCTCGGCGGACGCGGCGAAGGCGAAGGCAGCGGCGGGTATTCGCGCGGCGCGGCGGCCGGTGGAAACAATAATTTCGACCAGCGCGTACCGGAGCACGAGCCAGCTGGTGCGGGTTCCGGGCCGATTACGGATGAGGATATTCCGTTCTAGGCTGTTTCAGTGCACTGCGCTCGGCGCGCCAGCTCTTCGCATCGCCTTCTTCAACGTAAATACAATCGGGATACAGGCAAAGCAGGCCAGTGCCATATAGCGGAAATCATCGACATAAGCCCACAAACGCGCTTGCCCGTTGAGCGCTTCGTTCACCAATCCATAGGCGCGGTGCAGGGCCGTCGGCGAAGAGGATCCTTGCACGGCCAGAAACTGCTGCAGTCCTCCGAAGGCTCCGTGTACGGTGACGCGCGCCGGATTCAAATTCCGTACGAGTTCATCGCGATGGGTTTGCTCGTGGCGCGCCACGATCGTGTTCACGACAGAAATTCCGATACTGCCGCCAATATTGCGGAAGAGGTTGTACAAGCCGCTGGCGTTGCCGATTTCTTCGTTCTTCAGAAATGCCACGGCGGTCGTGGACAGCGGGACGAAAACGCATCCTGAACCGAATCCGCTGATGAGAATCGCCCATAGAAATGTCCACTGGCCGATGCTGAGATTGACTTCGCCGAACCACAGGCTGGCAACGGCAAACGTTCCGAAACCGAAAGCGATGAGCCAGCGGTTGTCGATTTTTGCGGTGAGATAGCCGATGATCGGCATAGCGACGATTGCGCCAAGGCCGCGCGGGCTGACCGCCCATCCCGCGGCAAGCGCGGTGTAGCCCAACAATTCCTGATAAAAGAGCGGCAGCAACGTAATCAGGCCGTAGATGCTGGCGCCAAAAAGGCCGATGAGTATGCATCCTAGAGTGAAATTGCGGTGACGGAAGACCTTCAAATCGACCAGCGGCTGGCGATGGCGCATCTCGCGGATGAGAAACGCGACTAGGCTGATGACCAGAATCAGCGCTGCCCAACGAATCCACGTGGCGCCGAACCAGTCATCTTCCTGACCTTTATCGAGAATGATCTGCAAACACCCCAACCACACAGCGAGAAGGCCCAGACCGATGCCATCCAGTTTGCCGGCTTTAGCATTCTTGATGTAGGGCGGGTCCTGCACGTACCGCGAAATCATGAAAACGGCGAAGATGCCGACGGGAATATTGATATAGAAAGCCCAGCGCCAGGAATAGGTGTCGGTGAGCCACCCTCCGAGTGTGGGTCCGAGCACGGGCGCGACAACGACTCCGAGCGCGAATGCCGCCATGGCCATCCCGCGTTTCTGCGGCGGAAAGCTTTCCAGCAAAATTGCCTGCGAAAGCGGCTGCAGGGCTCCCCCGCCGGCTCCCTGAACCGCTCGCGCAATCAAGATCATGCCAAGGCTCGCCGCTGATCCGCAGACAAACGAAGAGACGGTGAAGATCACAATACAGGCGATGAGAAAGCGTTTGCGCCCGAATCGCAGCGAAAACCATGTGCTGGCTGGCAGAATCACCGCGTTCGCGACAAGATAGCTGGTCAGCACCCAGGTCGCTTCGTCGTTCGAGGCTGAAAGGCTGCCCGCAATATAGGGCAAGGCTACCGCGGCGATGGAAGTATCGAGCACTTCCATGAACGTGGCTAACATCACCGCGCTGGCGATCAGCCAAGGATTAGTGGCGGGCTGCGGCTGATTCGGATTTGATTGGGAAGTCGCGGCAGCCATTTTCTTTCTTGGCCTCGCCCATGAACTGCCCTGTCGCAGCCGCAACAAGGATCAGGGACAAACCGTTCGTACTGGCGGGACTATAACAGATGCGCCGATGTCTCCGTGGGTTTCAGCAAATCACTCTTGCGTCTTTCCGGCGACCTTGACGGGCCTTCGGCAAAGGAGTTTATTGGGAAGGAAAACCATGAGCGAACAACTAGCCGATAAACAATGTGTTCCGTGTCGCGGCGGCGTGCCTCCGCTCAAAGGAAAAGAACTGGCTGCTCTCCACAAAAGCGTGCCTCAGTGGAACGTGGTGAACGAACACCATCTTCAGCGTGAGTTCAAGTTCGCTGATTTCAAGCAGGCGTTGGCCTTCGTGAATCGCTTAGGAGCGCTTGCTGAAGAGCAGGGACACCATCCCGATATTCTGCTGGCGTGGGGCAAAGCTGCAATCACCCTGTGGACGCACAAGATCGATGGACTGACGGAAAGTGATTTTGTTATGGCCGCGAAGATCGACCGGCTCGGCGCGTGATCTAAGGGATAACCTTACGGCCGCGGTGAAGGCTTCCGGTTAGTGCTCCTCATCGCGAGAATCCACCACGCAGCCGGTGCTAGCACAACGAATCCCGTCCAGGTTGCGACCGTGCGCGCAGCGATCCCTGCATCCAGGACTCGGCCGCAGACGAAAGCGCCTGCGGCAATGGTGAACATGGAGAAAGCCAAATCGGCCGCGAAGACGCGCCCGCGAAAACGGTCCTCGCTATGAAGCTGCAAGAGGGTGGTCGAAAAAACCCAGACCGTCGATCCTCCCGCGTGTGCAATTAAGGCGCAAGCGCTCGCC
>JASICF010000223.1 GCA_030044775.1 Candidatus Sulfotelmatobacter sp.
ATCGAAGGCGTGAACTCGCCGTCCCGCGGCGCGGCCGTCTATTCTCCCGGCCCGATTGTGCTGCAGCGCGGCAACGGATCGCGCGTATGGGATGCTGATGGTAATGAGTACGTCGATGTCATGATGTCGTTCGGCGCACTCATTCAGGGGCATGCGAATCCAGTCCTGGTAAAGACCGTGAGCGACGCGATGGCCGAGGGCTCGCACTTTGCCGCGTCGACTTCGGCTGAAATCGAAGCTGCCGAGCGCTTCCGGCGATTCGTACCGTCGGCGGAAGCCGTGCGCTTCACCAACACAGGAAGCGAAGCCACGATGCTCGCTTTGCGACTCGCCCGCGCCCACACGGGGCGCAGCAAGTTCCTGAAGTTCGAAGGACACTATCACGGTTGGTACGATCCGTTTCTGCTGAACGCGCACAGTCATCCGCCGGAGCAGTTGGGAACGTCTGATAACCCCGCGCGCATTCCTGACTCGGAGGGCATTCCAACTTCAACCTTCGATGATGTTGTGTTAGCTCCGTGGAACGATGAAGCGGCGTTAGAGGCTGTCATCAAAAAGCACGGCCATGAGCTGGCAGCGGTAATCACTGAGCCGATTATGGCAAACATGGGGTGCATTCTCCCGAGAGACGGATACCTGCAGCGCATGATCGAGCTGACGCACAATGCGGGAGCGCTCCTGATTCTGGACGAGGTGGTGACCGGATTTCGTTACGCTCCCGGCGGATGCCAGCAATATTACGGAATCAAGCCTGACCTCAGCACGTTCGGCAAGGCTTTGGGAGCGGGTTTTCCCGTCGGGGCGGTTGCGGGACCTCGCTCGATTCTCGACCGCATGCGCTGGAGCGAACACATGGTGTTGCATTACGGCACGTTCAACGGCCATCGCCTGACCATGAAAGTGATCGCTGCAAATCTGGATCTTCTTTCCGCTCCGGAAACCTACTCGAAACTTCATGCGGTGGGAAATGCCGCCATCGCCGGACTGCGCGATGTTTTCCGCCGGCGTCGGGTAAAAGCAATCGTGCAGGGCTTCGGGCCCATGTTCCAGATTTATTTCACCGAACGCGAGGCCATTCACGATTACCGCGATTATTGCAAATATGCCAACACAAAGCTCTACTCGCAATTCGTGCACGCTCTCTTGGGTCGCGGAATCTATATGACGCCTTCGAATGGCCTGCACTGGATCATCTCGACCGCGCACACCGATGCTGGCGTGGAGAACGATGTCGAAAAACTCATCCAAGCGGCTGATCAGGCTGCTTCGACACTCTCGTGAAGACCATAGTCTTTCTCGGCGCAGGACGCATCACGAGTGCGCTCATTGCCGGCCTGCGGCTGGCTAATTATGATCACCCGATCGTCGTGCACGATCGTCATCCGGAAAAACTTCGAGCTCTTAAGCGCCAGCATCGAGTTGAAGCGGAATCGAATCTGGCGCGTGCGGTGGAACGCGCGGAGTTACTTATCATTGCCGTGCGGCCGGATTGCGTTTCTGGTTTGTTGAAGGAAATTGCAGCAAAACCGGTCAAGCGGAAAATAATTGCGATCAGCTTGGCTGCAGGAATTCCTCTTTCCAAATTGCAGTCAGCACTGAACAAAACAGTTCGCTGGGCGAGAGCAATGCCGAGCCCGGTGTGCCGCAGCGGGCAAGGTCTTACGGCGCTGGCATTCAGCCGCGGAATTTCTGCGGCGAAGCAAAAGGAAGTGAGGGAACTGTTTCTTTCCGTTGGCGCCGTTGTTGAAATTCCTGAAAAACAATTCGACGCATTCACGGTAACTTTTTCCAGCAGTCACGGGTATCACGCTCTCGCAACGCTGACAGCGGCAGCGGAGGCGCTTGGATTGGATCATAAAATTGCCGGCATTGCCGCCGCGCACGCCCTTGCCGACGGGATCGCCGCCTGGCGGAGAAGCAGTTCTTCGCTTCAAGAACTTTTGCAGGAAGCCGTGACGCCCGGCGGCATTGCCGGCACAGTAATTGAATCGCTGGAGTCGGCTGGATATCGGAAAATAATTGCAGCTGGATTACGCGCCGGAGCGAAACGCGCTCGCAGGAACGCCGCGAGGTTCCGCTAAAGTTCCCAAACGGATACAGAACAATTTTCCCGAGAAATTCGCGGCAGCAGAGCTGCCTCGTCTGCCGATCCGCGCTTTCTTCGATGCTGATTCGTCCGTGTTGATATAGTTAGAGAGTCTGGCAGCAAGAGTTTTGTTTACCAGAATCCTGCGGGAAAGATGCAGAGCGAGTTCAAAGCCGCAACTTGAAACTGTCGGCCCGGAGCACACACACCCAACCCGATGCAGACTAGCGTGCGCTACTTCATTCTCGGCATCGCCGCGATCCCTTTTGTCTATTATCTGATCGCGCTCTACAGCACCTGGCGGTTTTTTCGCCGGAGCTCCCCTCGGACGGCACAAAGCTCAAGCTTCACTCCTCCGGTCAGCAATCTGAAACCGGTGCGTGGCCTCGATCCCGAAGCGTACGAAAATTTCGCCAGCTTTTGCCGCCAGGATTATCCCGATTACGAATTGCTTTTCTGCGTGAGTGATGAAAGCGACCCAGTGATGCCGGTGCTTGAAAAGATCATGCGCGGCTTTCCCGGGCGCCGCATCCGCATCCTCTTCGGTTCCGGCGGAAAGGGATCGAACGATAAAGTCGTCAAGCTGGCGCGCCTGGTCAGCGAATCGCAGAACGAAGTGGTGGTCATCAGCGATAGCGACGTGCGCGTGCGGCCCGATTATCTTCGCACCGTGGTTGCTCCGCTTGCCGATCCCAAAGTAGGAGCGGTCACTTGCTTCTACGTCCCCATTGAAGACAAGACGTTCACTGACAGCCTGCAGACTATGGGCATGTTTTCCGATTTCTATGCAGGCATTCTGGTTGC
>JASICF010000224.1 GCA_030044775.1 Candidatus Sulfotelmatobacter sp.
AAGCCTGAACGCAATCCTGATGGCAAGATCGTGCTTGATTTCGACATCGAAGCTCATGGCTATGGAGCGCTGCTCGCGGCCAGAAACGCTCCCGATGCCCGAATCCAGGGACTCATCGCGAAGATGCAAGACATGACCGCCAAACCATTAGCGAGTTTCTCGAATGAATGGACCGTGTTGCCGCAGCAGGTCGTACCGATCGCTGCGACTAAGCCGCCTGCCTCCGCTCCTGACGGCATGGTAAAAATCCCCGCCGGGGACTTTGTCTTCAAGGTGCAAGGAATCGAAATCGAGGGATCCGATGATATCGGTGTAGACGTGCAATATCCTTGGGAAGTTTCTCCGCGGCGTTTTCACGAACATCGCATGCAAATAAAATCATTCTGGATCGACAGGTATCCCGTCACGAACGCAGAATTCAAAAAATTCCTGGACAGTACGCACTACCATCCGCAGGATGATCTGAATTTTCTGCGAGATTGGAAGGGAGAAAACTTTCCCGCCGGCTGGGATACCAGACCCGTTACCTGGGTTTCTCTGGAAGATGCGCGCGCCTATGCGGCGTGGGCGGGAAAGCGCCTGCCCCACGAGTGGGAGTGGCAGTATGCGGCGCAAGGCGGGGATGGCCGGCTATACCCCTGGGGAAATAACTGGAACGCCGACGCAGTGCCCTTGCCCGATAAAAGCCGCACGATGCGCGGGCCAGACGCCGTTGATGCGCATCCGCAGGGCCAGAGTCCCTTCGGAGTTATAGACATGGTCGGTAACGTGTGGCAATGGACAGAAGAGTTCACCGATGACCATACTCGCGCCGCGATTCTTCGCGGCGGCGGGTACTACCAACCGCAGGGCTCGATATGGTATTTCCCCGTGACCTACAAACTCAGCGAACACGGCAAACTTCTGCTGATGAGTCCGAGCATGGACCGTTCTGGCGGAATTGGTTTTCGTTGTGTTCAGGATGCAGAGTAGGCGGCGAATCCCTTTATTCCGTGGCTTCATCCTGAACGAAGCCGTTTTTAAAGCAGAGAGAAGGATCTCGCGTGGGCGCCGCTGCGCAGCGAAGTTCCCATAGGTCTCGACTCTTACCGGGAGGATTTAGCTACAACCTGTCGTCTGGAATTTCTTTGGTTGCGCGTAGGGTTCCTCCGGGGTGAAAGCGCGCGGCGTCGGAATGCCCCTCTGAATTGCCCCTGCACCACCACCTAAACTTTTACCGACGATGCCGGAAGGAAAACTGGTGTACAATGGCCCGTTCTGAAAGTGAGGATTCCCCGTGAAACGTTTCAATATTGGGGTTTTCCTCTGTCTGCAAGCAACAATGTGTGCCAGCGATTGTGTCGAGTAAATACTTGGATCCAAGACTACCAAGGGCCCGGAGGCGCACCGTGAACTGCTTCATCCATGCAGTATGCCGGACGTTTCAGCGCAAATCTCAGATTCTCTTAGCTGCCGTTATCGTATTGCTTTGTCCTGTCGCTTTAATGGCCCAATCGTATTTCGGCACCGTAAGCGGAACGCTTACTGATCCCACAGGCGCGATTGTCCAGGGCGCCAGGGTCACCCTCACCGATGAGCAGAAGGGGTATCAATTTACGACCACCTCCAATAGCGAAGGTCGATACCTGTTCGCTTCCGTTCCGCCGGGGTTGTATTCCGTAACTGCTGAGATGAGGGGCTTCGGCAAAACCGTGCAGAACGATGTGCGGTTGAACGTCAGCGAAAATGCTACGGCCAATCTGGTTTTCAAGGTTGCGGCCGAAGCAGAAACGGTCAAGGTGGAAGCTCGCTCGACCGCCGTCGATACCGAGGATGCAGTGACCGGTCAGGTCGTCGACCGCCGGTTCATCGACAATCTCCCGCTGGTCGACCGCTATGTCCTCGATTTCACCTACCTCGCTCCGGGCATCACCGACCAAAGCGATCAGAATCAAATTAGCGATACGGGGACAAACTTCATCTCCAATGGCAGCCGCGGAGCCAGCGCCGACATCCTGATGGACGGCTCCTCGCTCACCAACTTCGAGCCCAACGGCGGCATCACCCAGGTTACGTACGTCCCGTCGCCGGAAGCGGTGGAAGAGTTCAACGTGCAGCAGTCGAACTTCAGCGCCGAATATGGGTTCTCGGGCGGATCGATTATCAACATGGTTACGCGCTCGGGCACGAACAAGTTTCACGGCGAAGTCTACGATTTCATCCGCAACACGATTACCGACGCAAATAACTGGTTCAATGACAACGTCACTCCCATTATTCCTATTCCCCCCGTTCATCGCCACGATTTCGGCGGAACTTTCGGCGGGCCCATCATCAAGAACAAAACCTTTTTCTTCTTCGATTGGGATGGAACGCTTCAGACATACGCGCAAACCTTCCAGGGCGGCGTGCCCAGCGCCGCTGAGCGTACGGGAAATTTCAGCGAACTGTGCGGGGATAATGGGGGCGCCTTCAACGCCAGCGGCCTGTGCAGCGTCACGGCCGGCCAACTTTACGATCCTTATTCTGGCGTCTATAACTCCAATGACGGCGGGCCAGTGCGCTCAGCCTTCATTCCGTTCAATAATATTGGCCAGTACATCAGCCCGGGCTGTAATCTGGCCGCGATTACGGCAAAATACCCGAGCAATTCCTGCCCCCCATCTCAGTTCGAGCCAACGGCCGGCGTCAAGGGCAATCTCATCGATCCGGTTGCTTCCAAGATGATGCAGTTGTTTCCCCTTCCCACGCCCGGTTTGCCCAATGCAACGCCCTATCTGAACTGGATCGCCTCAGGGGCAAATCGCAGCAACAACGAACAATTCGATGTCAAGATTGACCACCGCTTCAGCGAAAAGAACCTGTTGAGCGGGAAGTACTCGCAGGACTGGAATACATACACTCCCTACAATTGCTTCAAGACCTTCATCGATCCCTGTGGCAGCGGAGCCAACGGCGGCAACGCGCACCTGTTTGCTCTGAATGATGTCTACACCTTCAGTCCTACGTTGTTGTTGACGACCACTCTGGGCTT